>JBAZRU010000087.1:11261-14930 GCA_041662805.1 Candidatus Hydrogenedentales bacterium
CATCGCCCGGAACGACGAACAGGCGTTTGACGCGTTCGGTGTCGCTGGAACGGATGTGGTTGGTTTGCCAGTTCTTCGACAACGTCTCTTTCACAAAGGCAGGAAGATCCGTAGGCAACGTCTTCTCTTCCCTAAACTGGTTGTCGAGCACGGAAGAGACGTACCACTCGAGGTTTTCACGCACGATGCGCACGGAGAGCCCGGTCGCGTCGAGATCGGCAAGCTCCGAGAAAGCCTCCACGTAGGGGCGAAAGTCCTCCGGACCCACTAGGAGTCCCTGGAGGGTCGTAAACGGGAGTCCAAACGAAAGCATCCGGACATCTAGCTCGTCCCATGCCTCATGGTACTTGGCGACCGCCTCATCGACGCGATGGAAGTCCTGCGCATCGACTGCTTGGCGATACAGGACAAAGGCCTTGAGCAGGCTTTCCGTCGACTTCGCCTGGGCGTCTTTCACCTCTTGCGTAGTCTCCGGAATCTCGGGCGTGAATGCGGTTGACTCGACCACCCCGTCCTTCAACGAAACAATCTTCAAAGTGGTTTCTTCATCGGTCTTGCTCTGCGGCGTAAGGACAATGCGAGTCCCCCCGTCCAGCCACGTGACTTGCCCGTATGCGTCACCCTCGCCGATCGTCTGCTCGGTGCGCGCCGCAAGATCGAGAAGATGCAGCGTCGCCGGTTTCTTGTGTTCGGCCGAGGCGACCCAATAAGCCAATTGCGTGCCGTCAGGTGAGAGAGAAGGATTGATAGCCCCGCCTTCGGGCAATGCGGTAAGTGACTCCGGCTTGCCGTCGGGAAGCGCCGTCATGAACAGATTGCCCCACGTGGGAACGCCCGCGCTCCAACTGCCATCGCGTTTGAACCCCGAGGAGTAGATGAGGCTCTTGCCGTCGCGCGTGAACAACACTCCAGCGCCATTAAGCCCCGTCGGCACGACATTCTGCGTTACCGTGTCTATCAGCACGATGCCGTAGTTGCCGCCGCCTACGTAACCTTCGGTATCCGCGATGGCCAGCCAGCGCGAATCGGGCGACCAGTGCGGGCAAGTCTTCTGCCAGCCTTCCAGCACGCGTTTCACATCCAGCGTTTCCAGGTCCAACACATAGACGCCGCCTTCTCGTTCTCCGGGCTTCGTCTTGTCGGGTGTGTGACTACCGACAAACGCCAGTTTGCGGCGATCCGGCGACAACTCCATGTACAGAGGGTCGTAGTCCGCGAGCGGGGTCATGGCCATCTTTTCACCCGTCGCCAGATTCACGAGGAACAGGGCGTCATTGATAAAGGGACGCCCCGAACCACCTACAGGCTCGGAACTGAAGTGTGGAAAGATCACGGAGCTTGCATTCACCAGGGCAAGGCCGGATCCCAACTGCGCAATCAATCGCGGAGTCGCGCTCATGAAGTCCGTGACTTCGCGCGCCTTGCCGGTTTGGACGTCGACCGCCCACATTGCGTACAGGAAGTAATCGCGGATGGGCTGGAAAACCAGCGCCTCGGGTGGGCCACTGGGACCCGGATCGCCCAGCCATTTCGCGGTGTAGGCCGATCCGCCCAGCGCCTCCTGGTTCTCCGTTTGCTGCGCCAACACGGTGCTGCGCGAACCTGCTTCAACCGTTTGCGTCGCGTTGTTCGCGTGGACTTCCACGGCCCCGGACAGGACCGTCAGGACGAGCGCGCTGCGCAAGGCCGCCCTCAATTGCTTCATATTGCTATCCTCGCTCGACTGCGCGCCGGGCGCGTTTGCTCCGCCTGCGTACAGCTTGCAGTTAAATCGTGTGCCGAGCACCCGCAACGTCGCCGCGGGCGTCTCGACCGAAAATGCCGCTTCCGGCGGACCGGGCGTCACTTCTGCCCGGACCTCTCCCTCAATCAAGCGTAGCGCCGGGCCCTTGGCGCTCCGCGGACCCACGCAAACAACCTGCGTGCTTTCGCACAACCACAGCGTCGTTCCGTCGGCCAGCGCGAGCTTCACGCCGCTGCCCGGCCCGGCTTGAATCCGTTGGCCGGCTTTGAGCACGGTGTTTGCCGCCAATGCGACGACGCCCTGCTCGCCGGATTCGGAATAGCCCGTGCCGTGAACCACGGCCACGTGCCCGAGCACTTCGTTGCCGCGCAACGTCAGCCACAACGGCACGCAGAGAACAAACACAGCGGCAACCGCCGCTGCCGTTGCGAGCCGGCCCCAACGGCGTGGGCGCGCTGCCTTAGGGGCTTCCGCCAACGCAAGCCGCGCCTCCAGCACCAGCCAAATGGCCTTCTTGCGGGCCGGGTCCATGCGGGGCGGAGCGGGGACGCTCTTCAACAGGCGTTCCAACTCGCCGTCCGGCATGCCGTACTGTTCGTCGTGCTCACTCATCGGGCCAATCCTGCGCTTCGTGTATTTGGCCATCGAGCTTCGCCATCCGCGAATATGTCTCGCGGAACGCTGCCCGCGCCCGGCTCAACATCGATTCCACCGCCTTGGCCGTCGTCGCAAGGCGCTCGGCAATCTCCGCCACGCGCAATTCCTCGCAATACTTCAAGCGGAGGACGCTTTCCCAGCGGGTTGGCAGCGCCGTCAACGCCGCTCCCGTCAGATTCCGCTCGTCCTCGTGCTGGAGCGCGGCGTCGGGTGTATCGTCCGGAGTGACGAGCACCCAGCCCGCATCGCCATCGAGCGCGTCAAGCGACAACGGCCGTGCCGCAACGGGTGCGAGACTCCGCGCGCGTCGCGCAAGCACCCTTCGCTCAATGCCTCGAAGCCATGGCGCGAGGTTCGCTGCGTCCCCTCGAAACGAGTCGATCGATTCAATTGCCCGCGTGAAGGTCTCCTGAGCCACGTCTTCCGCGACGGCGCGATTGCCGCGCGTACGGAAGAGCGCATAGCCGTAAACGGCGTCCACGTTCTCGTCGTACACGGCCCGCCAGGCGCGCCGGTCGCGGCGTTGTAGTAACTCGATGCTGACTTCCACGCGTACTTTCCGTGGCCGGTGCACCGGCCCCCGATCATGATCTGTCCAATCCTTTGCCACGACCCCCAGAAATCCTTCGCGGGGTATGCCTAAAAAAATGGCAGGCAAGGTTTCAGTCGCTCATTCTCGCACACCTCAACCGGCGTTCGCTCGACGGAGGAAGGTCTTTAGCCGGTGCCCGGCAACCTCCATCCAGCCAAATAGACACGCGGCCTTGCGCCGGTGGCTTGCGAACGCTACGATACTCGTCTGCGCGGTCTGGGGAGGTCGCATCGAACACCCAAGGGAGGACCGTGCAGCCATGCGTGAGTTGATTATGTTGAGCGCCCTATTGGCGACCTTTTCCGCCGCCGCGGATGACGAATCGTGGCGGTTACCGCTCAACGAAAAGGACCGCATCCTCGAAGACAACATCGTCAAACGCCATAACATCCTTGGGTTATACCCGTCCCTCGTCGAAGTTCCCCGCGACGGCGGCCCCCAGGACATCTCCACGGCAACGCCGTTCTCGGACGTGGCGCATGCCGTGTGCTGGACCTCGAATCACCTCGCGGGCCTTTCCTACAAATACGCTTTCCTCAAGAGATCCGGTGCGCCCGCGGAACAACTCGCCGCGGCGAAGAAGCGCGTCGACGAAGTCTTCGAAGGCGTTTACCGATGCCAGCGCGTTACGGGCGTGCGCGGTCTGCAAGCGCGCGGGTACTTCCTCGGCCATGGC
>JBAZRU010000088.1:0-14837 GCA_041662805.1 Candidatus Hydrogenedentales bacterium
GAAGGGGTCGTCGATGACCCCGGACAAGTTCAAGCCGTACCTCTATAACGTAACGTGGGACTTCATCACCCCGCGCGGGGCTCGGCTGCTGGAGCTGCTCGACGCCGACTCGTCCGTCACAAAAAACGAAGCCATGAAGTACGCGCTGGACGTGTACGACATTTCCGCGAAGCCTTGGCAGAAGGCGTTGCGCGAGGCTATGGACGCGAATAAGGACGCACACGCGTCCAACCCTGATTTCGCGCGCGCCGCCTCGACGATTCTGGAATGGGACGGTTACTTCACACGGGACAGCAAGGCCGGACCTTACATGCGGTATTGGCGGCTTCAGTGCGAGAAGCACCTCCCGATGCTCGATATCGCCGAAGGCAAACCGCTCAACGCCGCGGACCAAGTCACGTTGCTTGCCAAGCTCGCGGACGCGGTGGCCGAGATGAAGAAAGTCTACGGCAATCTGGATATCACGTGGGGAGACATTAACTTGATTGGCCGGAGCGGCAAGTACTTCGCCTCTCCTGGAGCGGAGTTCGGCGGGGGCGGGCAAATGGACCGCACGGAAACCGTAATGGATATCGATTGCCGTGAAGAACCGGCCGGTTCGGGCAAGTTCGTCGGCGTTGGCGGTTCGCACACCATCCTGCTGTCGTTTCTTCGTCGCGAAGGCATCGAGTCGTACAGCATTCTGAATTGGGGACAAAGCGCCGACCCCTCGTCGCCCCATCACGTGGACCAGGCGGAAAAGCTTTATGCAGAGCGCACGTTCAAACCAACGTGGTTCAAGAAGGACGACCTCTTGAAACACGTGGAATCCGAGAAGACGCTGGTAATCAAGTAATGCGACGGAGGACTTCGTGAGAGCGGCTGCTGCGTGGTGCTGCTTCCAGATGCTTCTAGGCGGGGGCGCTGTGAGTCTCGCCGCCGATACGGTGCGTCTCGATAAGGCGCTGTTCCTGGACAAGTGCCGCGGCGCGTGGGCAGGCCAGATGATCGGCGTCAGTTTCGGCGCTCCCACGGAGTGGGCCCCGGGCGTGATCGGCTTCATCTGGATGGCGCGGCCAAACGATTCCGAGCTCGCGCCGTGGACGCCGGACCGAATCTCCAATGCCTTGCAGCAAGACGATGTTTACGTGGAGATGACGTTTCTCAAGGCGATGGAAGACCATGGAATCGACATCAGCCCCAAGCAAGCCGGGCTCGCCTTCGCCGCATCGGAGTACGACTTGTGGCACGCGAACCTGTTCGGACGCGAGAATATTCGGCGCGGTATCATGCCGCCGCGCTCGGGCCACCCCAAGTACAACCTCCACGTCAACGATATCGACTTCCAGATTGAGGCAGACCTGTTTGGCATTGTCTGCCCTGGATTGCCAAGAGAATCGAATCGCCTCTGCGACCGATTCGGTCACATCATGTGCTATGGCGACGGCGTGTATGGCGGCATGTTTGTCGCCGGAATGTACGCCGCCGCGTACTTCGAAGACTGTGATGTCCGGGCTGTGGTCGAGGCCGGTCTTGCGTGTATCCCGGCAAAATCGTCGTACCATCGGTGCATCTCGGACGTGCTTCGCTGGCACGATGAACACCCGGAGGATTGGTTGGCCACATGGCACAAAGTCGAAGCGAAATGGCAAGACAACAAGGACTGCGAACCGTATCTCCTCTCCAACATCAACGCGAATCTCAATGGGGCCTACGTGGTCATGGGTATGCTCTACGGAAATGGAGACATGGGCAGGACCATCGAAGTCGCAACCCGCTGCGGGCAGGACTCCGACTGCAATCCCTCGACGGCCGCCGGTGTGTTGGGATGTATGAAGGGTCTCAAAGCCATCGACCCGCAATGGATTTCGGGACTCACTGCCATTGAGGACAAGAAATTCGACTACACCGGCTACTCCTTCAAAACGCTCATTCCTGCGTCCCAGCATATTGCCGAGGAGGTCATTCGCAAAGCGGGAGGCTCCGTTGAGGCGGATGCCTATCTGATTCCACGGCAGACTCCCCGTGCGCCGCACAGGCTGGAGCAGTGGGAAAATGACGCAGGCGGAATCTTCGAACCGGTGACGACCAAGGAACTCAAGCTTCGCACGCAAGCGACGGGAGCTGCGAAGGAATGAACGGAGTGCGTCTGGGTCTCACCCTCATCCTCCTTCAAGCGTGGCTGCTTGTTGCGCACGCAGACGAGTCCCTACGGATCGACGCAGAGACCTATCGCGACAAATGCGCGGGGGCATGGGCGGGCCAGATGATTGGCGCAAGCTACGGCACTTCCTTCTCGTTTCAGTCGTTGAACGCTCCCAACACAGGCGAACTCAAACCGTGGCAGCCTGCGCAAATTGTCAACGGCTTGCAGCGACAAGAATTGTTCATTGACACCATCCTCCTTCAAGCGCTTCTGGACCATGGTCCCGCGATCACTTCGAAAGAGGCGGGGCTTGCGTTCGCGCGCTCGAAGTATGAAATGTCGGGAGCCAATGTGTTCGGGCGCGAAAACGTGCGGCTCGGCATCTTGCCACCCCGGTCGGGAAACGCCAAGCACACGCTCCATGGCGAAGAAATCGATTTCCAGATGCAGGCGGACGTGCTCGGCATCGTGGCCCCGGGCATGCCCAAAGAATCCTCGCGCCTGTGCAAGGTCTTCGGCAGGATCATGTGCAACGGCGACGGAGTGCATGGCGGGATGTTCGTCGCCGGCATGTACGCGGCGGCGTATGTCCATAACGATGTGCGCGCCGTCGTGGAAGCAGGTCTTAAATGCATTCCGAAAGACTCGCCGTATCGCGAGTGCATCTCCGATGTGCTTGCGTGGCACGACGAAGCGCCGGACGATTGGCGGGCTACGTGGACCCAGGTCCAGCCGAAGTGGAACGCGAATGCGAACAGGGATGGACATGCGCGGCCCGATTTGACCGCGCGCCTCAACGGCGCGTACGCCACAATCGCACTTCTCTTTGGTGACGGCGACATGGCGCGCACCCTGGAGATCGCCGTGCGTTGCGGACAACGATGCGGTTCAAATGCATCGACTGCCGCTGGCGTGCTCGGCTGCATGCGAGGGTTCGACGCACTCGTTCCCGGTTGGGCGCCCGCGTTCGAGGAGATTCGCGGCACGCCCTTCTTCTCGTCGGACTTCACCTTGAGAAGCGCGGTGACCGCATCGGAGACGATTGCCGGACAAGTCGTCCGCCGAACAGGAGGCAACGTTGAGCAGGACACATTCGTGATTGTCGTCAGGGGGGAATCGTGACGAACCGTGAACGCGTGCTCGCGACTTTGCAGCATAAGCAACCCGACCGAATTCCGTACAACGTCGAATTCACGCAAAAGGCTCATGCCGCGATGGTCGAGTACTTTGGCAATCCCGATTTCGAGTCTCTGCTTGGCAATTACTTCACGCTGCTGAACACGGCCCCATCGGATGCGTGGGTGGAAACAGCGCCGGATGTGTGGCGCGACCAGTTCGGGGTGGTGTGGGACCGCACCGTCGACAAAGACATTGGCGTGGTTCGAAATACGCTGGTGTCACCGCGTAATGTCCTGGATTTCACCATGCCCGATGCCAGCGACCCTACGCGCTATGCAGGCTATCCGCAGACTCCCGAGGACCTGGACGACCGCTTCTTCGTTGCCAACATTGGTTTCTCTCTCTTTGAGCGGGCTTGGACTTTGGCAGGCATGGAGAACGTCCTTACTGCCATGATGTGCGAACCGGATTTCGTGCACGCGTTGCTCGACCGTATCCTCGAATTCAATCTGGCCGTCGTGGACAGGGCCTGCTCCCACGCAATCGACGGCATGTACTTCGGCGATGACTGGGGCAGCCAACGCGGCCTCCTGATGGGGCATGCGTTGTGGCGTGAGTTCATCCTGCCGCGCGTAGAGTGCATGTATCGCCGCGTCAAGGAACACGGCAAGTTCGTGTTCATCCATTCCTGCGGCAAAGTGGATGAACTGTTCCCTGATCTCATCGAAGCGGGCTTGGATGTGTTCAATCCATTCCAGCCCGAGGCTATCGACGTCTTCGAAGCAAAGATCCGCTACGGCAACCGGCTCTGTTTTCACGGCGGCATCAGCACACAACGCGTCCTGCCCTACGCCAAACCCGACGAGGTCAAAAAGCACGTCCGATGCCTTCTGGACCACGTCGGCAAGAACGGCGGTCTGTTCGCATCACCCGCCCACGCCGTCCCCGCCGACGCGCGACCCGAGAATGTGGCCGCCATGCTCGACGTGCTGCAAAACCAGTGACCGCAAGACTTCACCCAATTGGCAATCGCACCGCCCCCGATAGCAGTTCCCGGCTCTTCGTGCTGAAGGCACTGCATTCCCCAGCCCGGGGTGCCGCATGCCGACTGAGGCATGCGGTACCCCGGGGTGACAGAAGAGAAGAAGAAACGCTGAAAGCGTGTGAGTAGTTCGCCCCCCCCTTCCAACTGCTCCCTTTTCACTGCTACCATGAAACGAACCGACTGTGAACGCATGACAGGGGGGGCACCACGCATGAATCGTCGTCTTGTACTTACCTTCATTTCTCTTGTACTTGTCATAGCCTCGGCAAATGCGGACGTGGTCATACGCACCTTCGCCCCGAGCGCGCCCATGTCCCGGGCCCAACGACCAACGACAATCACCGCCGTAGTCGAAAACACCGGCGAATCAATCGTCTCCGTTGAGGCAACGCTTGCACTTCCCTCCGGCGTTCAATTCACTGCCTCTAACCCCGCCGTTGCTCTAACGCTGGAAGATTCCTCGCGCGCGACTGCGTCGTGGAACATTGTCGCGGACGCGCCAGGAACCTACGAACTAACGATGCAGGTGCGCATCGCGAACGAAGTCGCGGCATTCGCGTCCGTCACTCTAAATGTCCTTCCTCCCGTGGAAATTCGGAAACTCTCCTACATCCCCGAACCGCTCCCGGTACAGACCGATGTGCTTGTGGGGGCGCACAATTGCCCGCTGTGGGAAGCCGACAAGACAAGCATGTGGGCACAGGTATTGAAACATCCCGAGCGCACGCCCGCGTTGGGTTTCTACTCCCAAGAGAATCCCGAAGTCGCCGATTGGGAGACGAAGTGGGCCGTCGAGCACGGCGTCAATTTCTTCATCTACTGTTGGTACAGGGCCAGCCAGGGCGAACCCGTGAAGATGAACTTTGGCAGCGCCATCCATGACGCTTTGTTCAAATCAAAGTTCGTCGACAAAATGAAGTTCACGATCATGTGGGAGAACCAGTCGCGGGGCCGTGCAGGCGTGTCCAACGAACAAGACCTCATGGAAAACCTGCTGCCCTTCTGGATCGACACTTACTTCAAACATCCCGGTTATCTCAAGATCGACAATAAGCCCCTGCTGTTCGTCTATCGTCCCGAGTTTCTCGTCGACGATTTAGGAAGCGCGGAGAATGTCGTCAGGGCCTTCAATTTAATGAGACAGGCCTGCAAGGACGCGGGCTTCGATGGCCTGTATATCCTCGGCGAATACCGCGGCCTCGACCCCGAGCATCTGAAGCTCATGAAGAACCTAGGCCTCGACTATACGTTCGCATACGTCTGGTACGTGCCCGACAATCCGACGCCGGAAAAGGCCATACAGGCTCAGGTCGAATACATCACCAAGACGCAGCAAATGGGGATCATTCCGCAGGTCGTCACGGTGTCGCAGGCGTGGAGCGGATGGGCCGACGAAGGGACCATCTGGAAGATCCCGCCCAGCGACTACAAAACGCTTCTACAGAAGGCGAAGGAGATCATCGCGACCTTTCCCGCGAACGAACTCGGAAGCAAGCTGCTCTTGCTCGACAACTGGAACGAGTGGAGCGAGGGGCACTACATCGCCCCGTATCGCGAATACGGCTTCGGGTATCTCGATGCCGTTCGCGAAGTGTTCTCCAGCGCTTCGGAACCGCACACGGATTTGATCCCGGAAGACATCGGGATGGGGCCGTACGACACAGCCTATCGTGCCTACGCGGATCGCGAAGAGGAACTGCGGACGCTCCTATCGAAGAAGGCCACTAAAGGCTATGCGCCTGACCCTGGTTTGATTGCGTGGTGGGCGTTCGACGAAGAGGGCGAGTCGCCCGTTGCGTTGGACTACTCAGGCCACCGGTTGGGCGGAAAGCTCAACGACGCGCAACGCGCCGGTGGCATCGACGGTAATGCCCTAGTATGCAAAGGCGGCAGCGTCGAAGTGCCCAACGATGCGCGCCTCTCCCCCACTGCCGCGCTCTCAGTCGAATGTTGGGTGAAGACCGACGTCCCCGGCCAAGGCAACGCCTGGTGTGTAAGCCGTGTTTTCGGCGGCGGCACATCAACCGGATATCGCCTCGGTGTATTGGATGGGAAACCGTGCTTCGAGGTACCACTCACGGATTGGAGCCATCACCTCTCGGCGAAGTCGCCGCTGCCCACGGGTAAGTGGGTGCACCTGGTAGGGACCTTCGACGGGCAGGTAGAGAAGATCTACGTGGATGGTGAGGAGCAAGGGACCATGGAGCGGCCGGGTCCCGTGCATGCCAGCACGTTCCATCTGGTCTTGGGCAACTATGAGGTGGGCCACAAGTCCTACTTCGACGGCCTGCTGGACGAGGTGAAGCTGTACGACCGCGCCCTAAGCGCCGACGAGATTCGCGAGCATCATCGCCAGTTCGCCGACAAGGCCGGAAATGCGCCTTAATACGATTCGCGGGATGTTGCGAAAAGACTCGGCATGACGGCGGACTATTGGCTGGTCCGCCGTCATGCCTTAATCAGGGGGGACACCTATTTGTCACCAGCGCTTGCACGCTGCTTGATAAGCGCAATCAAATGTTCAGGGTCGTCGGTCTGAATGCCGTCGGTGCCCCACTCCAGCGCCGATTCCCAGCACTGAGGTCCATCGTCGTCAACGATCACAATCGCACCCGCTGCGTGACATTGCTCCGCAAACTCCTTCGAGTAGAAATCCCAGGATGAAGCCACGAGCTTTGGCTTCTTTTCTTGAAGCAACTTGGGCAGGTTCTTGATTTCATAGGGGTCAGGCATAGGCAGACACTCGGGACAGAGTTCATTCAGTTCTTTCAGCTTACTCGGCCCCGCGTACCACATCACATTGCGTTCCATGCCCCGCGCCTTGATTTCCTTGACAAGCGGCGCCACTTCCGCCGACTTCAAATCGAGATAGATGCCAATCTCACCTTTGCACATATCGAGAATCTCCTCGAACGTCGGCACCTTGACGTCCTTCCACTCCGGCCCGACGCGGCTCCCGATATCCAGACCGCGAATCTCGTCGAGCGTCAAGTCCGACACATTTCCCTTCACTTTTCCCTGGGTATAGTCGTCGACCTTGCCGTTGTGAACGCTCACGAACTTGCCGTCTTTCGTAGTCCGAACATCGATCTCGACGAAATCGGCCCCGAGATCGATTGCCTTTTGATAGGCAGGCAGCGTGTTCTCGGGTATTCCCTGGTGCGCACCGCGATGCGCCACGACATACACGTTCCCATTCTTCGGCGGCGGCAGCACCGATTGCGGCGCGGCAAGAACGAGCGCCGAGCAACCCAGCATCAAGGCAAGCAAGGCGGGGACAGCGAATATGAATGCGGCACTCTTACGGTTCATGCCAGTCGTTTCCTTTTCCATCCATGCACCAGAAGTTGCTTGAGCGTTCGTGATTGTTTTTGCGCGTTTATGCGCGATATGATAACCACCGGCATGAGCCGCGTCAAGTCAAAAGACACAAAGAGATCTCCCTTGGGTAGAAGCAGCCGCATCATGAACATGCGCCACGAGCAACTTATCGACTATCTCAGCGGGAAGGACGAGGTCTCCGCGCAGGAGTTGGCCGACCGTTTCTCGGTGAGCCTCGCGTCCATCCGGCGCGACCTCATGTTACTCGACCAGAGTGGCCGCATCACGCGAACCCATGGCGGCGCAATCCTCTCCAGGCCTGGCGTCGTCGAGTTCGCGTTCATGGAACGCGGCAACGTCAATGCCCGCGAAAAGCGCGCCATCGCACGCGCCGTCGCGGCGATGATCGAGCCGGGTAAATCGGTTGCGCTCGACAGTGGAACCACAACGCTCGAAGTAGCCAAAGCAGTCGCAGCCATTCCCGGCCTCACGGTGCTCACCAGTTCCCTCGCGATCGCCTCCGTCCTCTACGCACACGACGCCGTGGAGACGGTGCTGCTGGGCGGCACGGCGCGCAGGGGCAGCCCCGATCTCACGGGATGGTTGACCGCGGAAAACCTCAAGCGCTTTCACGTGGACTACGCCATCGTCGGCGCGGACGGCGTCACACCCGAGGGCGTCTACACGATAGCCTTGGACTTGGCCCGCCTGTGTGAAGGCGTGATGGAGGCGGGCTCGACGTGCGTGCTCGTCGCGGACCACAGCAAAATAGGCCGCCCCTCTTTCTGCCGCTACGCCGCGGTCAAACAGTTCGACCACGTCGTCACCGACAACGGGGTGCCCGCCAAAGAACGCAAATGGTTGAAGAAACTTGCCAACGAAGTAACCTACGTCAAGGCATAGACCTGCAAGATCGACAATGAAACAAGCGAGGAAACGACATGGCTACCCCGATTAAGTTCGACCTGGAGATCAAGTTCGGCAGCGAATACGGGGCCGAGGAAGAACAGGCCATGCTCGATGTGCTGCGCAAGAACGCCCCGACCAGCGGCGATGAGTGCATCGCGTTCGAGAAGGAGTTCTCCGCCTATTGCGGCACCAGCCATGCCCGGGCCGTATCCAACGGCACGGCGGCGCTGTTCTTGTCGCTCATTGGGGTCGGGCTGAAGCCGGGCGAACGCGTACTGACCACGCCCCTCACGTGGATTGCGACTGCGGCCGCGGGGGCGACACTCGGCGCCGAGGTGGACTTCGTCGACATTGACCCCGTCACGTACAACCTAGACCCACGGAAGGTCGAGGAGAAGCTGACGCCCAACACTCGCGCGGTCCTTCCGGTTCATCTCTACGGCCAGTGCTGCGACATGGACGCCATTCTGGCGCTGTCGCGCAAACACGGCTTCGCGGTAATCGAAGATGCATGCCATGCCGTTGGGGCGGAATACAAAGGCTGCAAATCCGGCAGCATGGGCGCGACCGGCTGCTTCAGCTTCCACGAACAGAAGAACATGTCCACGCTGGGCGAGGGCGGAATGATCGTTACCAACGACCCGGAAGTCTTCGAGCGTGTGGCGCTCTACCGCTCGCATTGCACGCGCGTCTACGGCAAGAGCACGAAGTATTGCTCGCTGAATGAAACCATTTACCCCATGGGCAAACGTTTTTGGTTTCAAGATTTCGACGACACCGGCTACAACTTCCGCATGACGGACATGCAGGCGGCCGTGGGGCGCGTCCAGTTGCGCAAACTCGACCAACTCAACGCGCGTCGCGCGCAAAACGCGAAGGCCCTCACTCAAGGATTGAAGGACGTGCCGGGCATACGATTGCCGGTGGTTGCTCCCGGATGCAAGCATGTATTCCACCTCTTCCCCATCGAGATCGATGCCAACGATTATGGCATGAATAAGGAGGACTTCGTCTACCGCATGCTCCATGAGCGCGGCGTGAAAGTGGGAACCCACTACATCCCACTGCACCTTTCCACCGCGTTCCAGAAGCGCGGCTTCACGCGCGGACAGTTCCCCGTCGCGGAAGCCGTCATGGAACGGCTCGTTACACTTCCCATCAATCCGCGTCAGACGCCGGAAGCGCTGGACTACTTGATCGAAAGCGTGCGCGCGTTGTCAGGGGCGTGAGCACGTCCAACCAATTGCCGCATAGTTGAAGCCCGCTCGCGTGGGTGCTAGGCTGCTTGATGAACGAACTCGGGGGTATCGCCACGGCGAAGGCCGGCAGGGAAAGGGTACGCGCATGCTAACTCGCAGGGGTTTTCTCAAGGTTGCCGCAGCGTCGGCTCCCATGATCATATCGGCAAGGGCCTTGGGGCTCGACGGGCCTTCCGCAAACGAGACACTCAATATCGGGTTGATCGGACTGGGAGGCCGTTGCCGCGAGATTGCGGCGACATGCCTAAAGATTCCCCAGATGAAGATCGTTGCGGTGTGCGATTGTTTCCAACCGCGCGTCGATTCCGCCGTGGAGAACCTGAGCAAAGACGTGAAGGTCACCGGCTACACCGACTTCCGCAAGATGATCAAGAAAGAGAATCTCGACGGCGTCATGGTCGAGACGACCACGCATGCGCGCGCGTGGGTCGCGTGCCATGCGATGGCGATGGGCATGGACGTTTACATTGAGAAGCCCATGTGCCTGACCATTGCCGAAGGCCGCGAGATGGTCAAGGTGGCGCGAAAGCACAAGCGCGTAACGCAGGTCGGCACACAGCAGCGGTCCATCCCCCTCAACAACTGGGCCAGCGATTTGGTTAAGAACGGGGCGCTCGGGAAGACGATTGTCGTCAAAGCGCCGAACTTCATGGGGCCGCTGCGCTGGGAAGACAAGCCCGGTGAAGAAATGCCCGCGGGCGGCAGCGAAGAGTGGTGGGACATCTGGACCAACCAAGCCGAGCTCCGTCCGTATCACTCGTCGCTGCATCGCGATTGGGCCCGCTGGTGGGACTACGACGGCGGCGGCCTTTGCTTCGGCGTGACCGGATGGGGAGCCCACAGCTACGACCAAGCCCAGCGCGGGTTAGGCACCTCTGAAACGGGACCCGTGGAAATCGTTCTGGAGGAAGCCGTGAAGGACGTGCCGACCGGCAAGTTCGATACGCGCGAGATCGCGGCCAGCGAAACGGGCAAGGACTACTACAACATGGCCAAGGGATTGGTTGGGCCTCGCGCACGGACGACCATGAAATACGCCAATGGCGCCGTGCTGGACCTTTGCCTCGACGCCGACTTCGGACCCGGTCTCGGCGCCATTTTCACGGGTGAGAATGGGACGATAGAGATCAACCGCGACATGATCTCGTCCACTCCACCGGAGTTGCTGACCTCGCCGGAAAGGCCCGAACCGCTCAAAGTGCTTGAAACGACCCCACACATCGAGAACTGGCTCGAATGCATCAAGACGCGCGAGAAGTGCAACGCGGATATCGAAATTGGCCACCGCAGTTCCTCGGTCTGTTATCTTGCCAACATTGCACGAGAGGTCGGGCGTGTTGGCGAGACACTCAGATGGGATCCCGAAAAGGAACGCTTCACGAACTGCGACGAGGGCAACAAGCTGCTCTCGCGCCCGCGTCGCAAAGGATACAAGCTCCCCAGCTAATACAAACAACCTACGAGGATCGAACCGTGGTAAGAATACTCGCAGTTGCCTTGATGCTTGCCGTTGTGTTGCCCGTGGCGCACGCGGCGGACGAAGAAGGCTTTGTGTCCATGTTCAACGGCAAAGACCTCACCGGCTGGGAAGGTAAGCCCGGCGGGTGGTGGGTCGAAGACGGAACATTGACTTCGGAAAGCACGAAGGAGAAGCCTTGCGTAAAGCACCACTATTTGGTGTGGAAAGACGGCGAACCCGCCGACTTCGTGATGCGCTTCAAGTACAAGATCGTGGGCGAAGGCGGCAACTCGGGTCTCCAATTCCGAAGCGAGCGCAGGCCCGACTTCGACACGTGGGGATATCAGGCGGATATCGAAGCCGGCCCCCAATGGACAGGTTGCCTCTTTCAGCACGACCGGCTGGGAGTCGTGATGCGCGGATTCAAATCCGTCATCGCGGAAGATGGCCAGAAGAAAGAAGAGCCGCTCTCGACACCCGAGGAATTGCAGAAGATCGTCAAGAAAGATGACTGGAACGACTACGAAGTCAGCGCGATTGGGAGTAAAGTCGCACTGACCATCAACGGTACGCTCATGTGCGAAGTCGATGACCGCGACGCCAAATGGGCCTGCCACAAGGGCATCATCGCCGTGCAGATGCACCCTGGCCCGCCCATGAAGATCCAGTTCAAGGACATGCGCATCAAGGTGCTCAAGAAAGACTGAGCACTAGACCTGACTTGACGTGCGGGCATCTCGCCTATGCAATTTCGCAGGCTGGATGCCCGCACTTCTTTTGACGAATCACGCCGTCAAGGATTCGCAAGCCGCGTTATGCGAATGGGCCCGCTGATTCCGCCGCCGCGCGATTCCTTTTCGAATTCGAGTGCGCGAACGTGATAGGGACTGGGCCATCCGGGCCCCTTCCTCTCCGACCATAGTGTGGTCACGCGCTCGGAGGTCAGCTCGTTGACAAGCGTGTTCGCAACGCGAATCGTCACCCTATGTTCGCCCGGCTCGCACGCGGGCAATGTCGCGCGCCATGGAGGCCATAGCAGGCGGCCCACGACGACGCCGTCGAGATAGACCGTAGCGGCGTACTCGATTGAGCCAGTCTCCAGTAGTAACGAAGAGCCAGCCCACTCCGCGGGGATCTCGACATTGAATTCGTAGTCGACCTCGCCCGAATAGTCTTCGCCCAGCCACGGCTTCCACGTTGCAGAATGCAGGAACGGGACACGGTCCAGACTCCGCTTCGCGATCTCGAAATTATGTTCGCCTACGCTGATCTGCTTGCAGGCGGTCGCGCGTATTGCGGCATCTTCGATTGCGATCGTTTGGTGTGGAGACGCCGCAGCCGGGGCATCCGCAATCGCTGAGCCCGACAAAAGGAAGGCCTTGGTTTCACCCGGTTCCATGCGCAGTCGTATGCGGCCATCGGAGACGGGCGCTTGCGCCATTGATCCACGCTCAAGATCAAGAGCCGCCGCATGTACGGCGCTCACGGCCATCTGACCGTCATACGCGGAGTTTCCCTCGTTGAACAGGACGACGATCCGCTTCTCCCCCACTTCACGCCCGGCAACGCGCACGTCCCTGCTCTCGGGCGACAGGGCGACCAAGGGCGTCATGTGTCCCGCAATCTCTTCCGGCGCTCCGGCAACAAACGGCGCTGGATCGCCCGATCCCGCTTCTCCGGTCGTGCCAGGCGCGTGATCCACGCACAGGACTTTGCCGCCTGCCTCCGCGAACTGTTTGAGACGCGCCAGGGAATCCGGGTGCATCCAACGGACATCCCCGCAGACAATCGTGTCGTAGCGCATCGCCCCGGCCACAAGCGCACCAGCATCTACGGTTGCCGAGGTAAGCATGTCGTCGTCGATGAGATCGTAGGGGCACTGTCGCGCCATCAGTTCCGCGCCCAAGGCTTCATACGTGGCCGCCGCCGATTTAGCCTCCAAACCCAACGCCCACAGATCGCGCACCGGATAGTACAACGCCGTGCGAATCGCGGGGCTCCCCACGGACAACGTGTAGCCAAGGCGCGCGATATACGCGTGAAAGCCGGGCAGATGGTCCCACAGCGGATCCATTGCCCCGAAGTGGGGCCGCTCGCCCGTCATGTGATGGTCTTCCGTGCTCAACGGGAAACAGCCGATGACAAAGAGATTGATGCCTCGGATGTACTGATAGTCTGCGAGCCATTTCATCTGCGCCGGCGTCAGGCCATTGCCATACACGCAGAACGATTCGCTGAAGGCGAAGCGCGTGCCGTTCTGGTGGGCCGCGCTCGGAGCCGCAACCGGGAAGTTGGATTGGTTCTCGCGCCCCGGAAACAACTGCCGCCAAATCAGGTCCACACCGGGCACGTCCATGCTGCGCAAGGGGCGCAGGAGATGCCCGAACCCGTGCATGACCGCGCCGAAGGTCTCATCCTCGCCGCCGAGATGGCCTGCCGACGCCAAGTTATGTTCGCGACACCAGGTCTTCAGCTTCACGAAGTAGGCGTCGTCGAAGCGATGGGTGATGGTGTCGTACAACTCGATGCGGGCCAGCCCAACTTCAGCGGAAACTTCCGGGGCCGGCGCGGCAAACATCTCCGGCATGGATTCAAGCATCGCATGGGCGTGACGCTCGGCAAACAAGGCATCCACCCCAGCCGTCCACGGAATGGAATCCGGCGGCCTGGGCATCCCCGCGCTGGGCTCATCGGTAAACGTGAACGGAATCGTGTTGCCGAAGTACTCGGAAAGCACGCGGGCATACGCCTCGTGTGTGATCTCAAGAAATCGCTGCGTCGCGTCGGGATTGAGCAAATCCACGCCGCCCCCCACAACCACGCGATACGCGTAGGCGACGTCATCCGGTCCGGACGGCGTCCACGTTTCTCCGGGCAACACCACGCGCTGCGCCGGTTGCTCCACGACCACACCCAGGACATCCGCGGGAACCGTGTAGGCCGCCGACGCGTCGACGCGTTCGCGCGCGACCGTACGTCGAACCAAGTCCGGCCGCCCCTCGACGACCTTGCCCAATGCCTGGCCGGACGGCCAACCGCCCTCGTCATACAACCACCACGCCATTTTGAGCCGCGCCGCTTCCTGAACCATGTCGCGCACGCGCGCCAGGTAGGCGTCCGTGAGGTAGTCCGGGTCGAGGCTGTTGTTCGTCGAATCCGGGCGAAACCCGTGAGGCATCGGCAGCACGCACACGCTCCGCGCATCGTGCGCCGCCATATCGCGAAGCTGCGCACGCAAACGTCCCTCGTCGAGGGGGGCATTCCACAGCCAGAAATACGCAGGCCACAGCACCGCCTCCGGATCGTGAAATCCCGCGAGTGAAAACTCGGGAACCAGCTTCACGGACGCAGGAACGCTATCCGAGGCGGACGCCGTAGCTGCAATCCAAGCAAGCAGAAGCGCTGCTGTTTTCATGGTTCGAGATATCCCTTCCTTGCGTGAGCACGGGGCATTAGTCTTGAGAGCGATCATGGTGCGTGTTTCTCCAGACAGGGTCAAGGGATTCGCTGCAACTTCAAGACGCCGGGCTGAGGGCGTGGGCACGGGCATGGACAGGCACGGACGAGCACGGACGACCACGGACAGGCACGGACAGGCAT
>JBAZRU010000089.1:0-14810 GCA_041662805.1 Candidatus Hydrogenedentales bacterium
CGAGCATCTCGAGTATTACGGGACGCTCGACAATATCAAGCGCGCATTCGTGGAGTTCAGCAACGGCGTTCCCTTCTACGGCTTCGTGATTGCCTGCTGGGACGACCCCAACGTTCGAAGCATTCTCCCTGACATTCAGAGCGTATGCGTGACTTTCGGATTGGAAGAGGGCGCGGGCCTTGTCGGCTCCAACGTCGCCCTATGCTCCTCAAACGCATCCAAATCGAAGGCGTCGCAATTGGCGGGGCTGTGCACGCGAATGGACGTAACGAGCCTCGATCCTCGCCTGCAAGTCTCCGGTAAGCTGGGGACGCTGACCTTCAACGCCATCGGCGCGCACAACGCGCGCAATGCCCTCGGGGCATGCGCGGTGGGCCTGTGTCTGGGCATGAAGTTCCCCCAGATTGCGGACGGACTGAAGCTCTACGATGGTGTGCAGCGAAGGTTGCAGGTCTGCGGCGAAAAGCGTGGCATAACGATTGTCGAAGACTACGCGCACCATCCCACGGAGATCGCGACGACCTTCGAAGCAGTCCAGTGGGTGGAACCGAAGCGGATCATCGCAGTGTTTCAGCCGCACTTGTTCAGCCGCACGAAATTCTTCTACGAAGACTTCGCGCGCGTCTTGAGCAAGTTCGACCGGGCCATCGTCACGGACATATACCCCTCGCGCGAAGAACCCATGCCCGGCGTAGACTCGGGTTTGATCATCGACGCGGCGCGCAAACGCGGCGCAATGAACGTGGAATTGATTAGCGACATGAACGCCGTGCCCGCGGCGCTTGCGCCCAGCCTTGAGCCCGGCGACATCGTACTGATTCTAGGCGCGGGCACCATCAACCGCATTGCCCAACCGTTGTTGGAGGCTTTGCCTGCGTCATGAGCACGCGCGCACTAACAATGCGGACTCCGCGCAGAGGCGCAACGGCGCGGTCCATTCGACGCAATGCCAGTTCCCTTGTGTTGACCCTGATCGTCGCCGTGCTGGCGACGCTCGTGAGTTATCTGTTTTATCTCAACGTACAGGACTCCGATTATCTTCAACTGAAGACGATCCGCGTCGAAGGTGCAAACGTACTGACTCCGGAACGAATCGTGGCGATCTCCGGCCTGACAAACGAGGACAACATCCTCTTCATCCGGACTTCGTCCGTGCGCGGAAGACTCATCGCGGAACCGTTTATCGAAAAGTGCCGGGTTGCGCGCATTTTTCCCGACATGGTTTCGATTCGAGTGGTCGAGCGCGCCGTCGCTGGTACGCTCATGGCGCACAACCGCGCCTACCTTATCGACGGCGAGGGAATCGTTTTGCAGAAGCTCGACCCTATCGCCGCACCTCCCGCGCCGCTCATCACAGAAGTCCCCGAACTGGGCAACGTCGAAGTCGGCGGGATGGCAAGGCAACGTCCCCTATTCGAAGCACTTGCAGTTTGGCAGGCGTTTCAAACCACGGAGATGTCCAAACAAGTCACGGTCTCCGAACTCGCCGCGCACGCGCCGAACGACATCCGAATGTACTGCGACGAAGTCCGCTACGAAATTCGGTGGGGACGTGGAGACTACGAAAAGCAGGCAAAGCGCCTGGATGTGCTGTGGCGGGAGAAGCAGGGGTGCCTGCCATGTCTCGAATATTTGGATTTGCGATTCGGCAGGGATTTGGCCTGCAAGTAAGGAAGCATGGATAGCGTAGACACCGGGTTGGGAAGGAGCGGCCACGAAAGGGCAAGCAGGGTATGGCTTGCCGGAACCGGGCCTTACTTTTGGGAGAGCGTCCGATGAATATGGGAATTTGCGATGAATTCACGAGCTTCGACCAGCAAGCCATCATCAAGGTGGTGGGGATTGGCGGTGGCGGCGGCAACGCCGTAGGCCGCATGATCGAAGCCGGACTCAAGGACGTCGAGTTTATCACCGTCAATACGGATGCTCAGGCATTGAAGCACTCCCCCGCGGGGACGCGCCTCCAGATCGGGGAGGTGGGCCTTGGCGCGGGAGCCAGGCCCGAGATGGGGGAGAAGGCCGCGCTTGACGACCGCGACCGCATCGCCGAAGTGCTTTCCGGGGCCGACATGATCTTCCTCACGGCAGGCTTGGGCGGCGGCACGGGGACGGGCGCCTCGCCCATCGTCGCCGAGATCGCCCGCGAAACCGGCGCACTGACCGTGGCCATCGCCACGCTGCCCTTCAAGTTCGAAGGCCGGGGGCGCATGGACAATGCGATCAAAGGACTCAAGGCCCTCCAAAAGAACGTGGACGCCCTGATAGTCGTGCCGAACGAACGGCTGGCGCTTCTCTGTCACGAGAACATCTCGTTTCTGAACGCGTTTTGCCTGGCCGACGAAGTCCTGCACAATGGCGTGCGGGCCATTTCCGAACTGATTACGCTGCCCGGGTTGATTAACCTCGATTTCGCCGACGTGCGTACGATCATGCGCGCGAGCGGTCGGGCTCTTATGGGCATCGGCACCGCCGAGGGCGAGAAGCGCGGCGTCCGCGCTGCCCAGGAAGCGATTGTCTGCCCCTTGCTGGAAAAGTCTACCATCGACGGCGCAATGGGTGTTATAGTAAACGTCAAGGGTGGTAGCGACATGGGCATGCGCGAAGTACTCGAAGCCGTGACGACCGTTCAAAAAGCGGCGCATCCAAACGCAAACATCATTTTCGGCGCCGTCGTAGACGACGAACCGCGTCCGGAAATGCAGGTGACCGTTATCGCCGCCGGATTCCCCTTCGAAGCCATGGCCGATCCGGATCGCTACGAAGATGCGGTTACGCTGACATTTGAAGTGAACGAAGAGATGCCTCAATCCGTTCTTCCTCAGCCGCTTCCTGACCCGGAGCCCATGCCCGCATCCACTCCCAAACGGAAGAAGGGCGCACACAGCGACCAGGAAGAGTTCCCGTTCTCGAGTGAGGAATCGGCGGCCATGGATGAGCCGGCGGAAGTGGTTACCATCAACTTCTCCAGGGACCAGGAAGAAGACATGGGAATTCCCGCGTTTATGCGGAAAAGGATGAAGCGATCGTGACGTTGTTGCAGCAGTTGCTTCAGCGAGCAGTCGAGAAAAACGCATCCGATATCCACATCAAGACGGGGCGCCCGCCGTGTTTCCGAATCGACGGCGAAATGGTGCCGCGCAAGCGCGCGATGTCCGCGGAAGACGTCGATGGAATCTTGAGTTGCATGCTGACCGAGTCCCAGAAGGCAACACTCAGAAGGCGCGGCGAAGTGGATCTCGCCCATCAAGATCCCGACTTTGGGCGTTTTCGTGTGAACGCATTTCGCCAGCGGGGTTCGATTTCCGTCGTGATGCGGCGCATCAAGAACGATATCCCCAATTTCGAAGAGCTGCATCTGCCCTCGGCCGTCGAGCGCTTCACGCATCTGGCGCGTGGACTGGTTCTCATTACGGGCACCACGGGAAGCGGGAAGTCCACGACCCTGGCCGCGGTCATCGACTACATCAACGCGACACGTAAGTGCCATATCGTGACGGTTGAGGACCCAATCGAATATACGCACAAAGACAAATTGTCGGTGGTGAATCAACGCGAAGTCCGCATCGACACGGAGAGCTTTTCCACGGCCTTGCGTGCGGCCATGCGCCAGGATCCCGACGTCATTCTCGTAGGAGAAATGCGCGACCTGGACACCTTCCAGGCTGCAATCACCGCCTCGGAAACGGGGCATCTCGTGTTCAGCACGCTGCATACCGCCGACGTAATGCAAACGATTGACCGCATCGTCGATTTGTTTCCCTCGAATCAGCAGGACCAGGTGCGTTCGCAACTCTCCCTCAACCTCAAGGCCATCATGTGCCAGCGGCTTCTGCCGCGCGCAAGCGGCGTGGGGCGCGTGCCCGCGTGCGAAGTCATGTTCAACACCCCCGCGGTCCAGAAACTCATTAAAGACAACCGAATCAACAAGATTCCCCTTGCAGTGCAGCAAGGTCGCGAAGAAGGGATGCAATCCTTCAACGACAGCCTATACTCCCTTATTAAGGGGAAGTTGATTACTCAGGAGACGGCGACAGACGTGTCGGACAATTCCGCGGAGTTGCAGTTGATGCTTCAAGGAATCAAATTGGGGCAAATGCGGGGCGGTCTCCTTGGCGAGGCGGAGAAGTAGACCATTCGCGCATCGGGGGACCCGAACATGACTCTCGGTTTGTACCAGCGTTTCAAAGCCTCTTTTCGTTGCAACCTTTTGGCCCGTAAGGGCATAATACTGTCGTTGCGATGATAGCGAGCAAGGGGCAGTCCTTTGCTTTTGCCGATTCATGCTCGATTCCGAATGTGTTGCGCAACGTGGCCGGCCGTTAAAGCAACGGAGGAGAAACCCTAATGAAGTCATTGGTGCGGGCAGGGTTATGCCTAATCGCGGCAGTCATGATGTGGTCATCCGCTAGCGTGGCGCAGGAAGCGGCCACCGCGGGGCAAACCCCGGCGACCCCTGCGCCCGTCCAACTCGGTCCTGCAACTGGCGCGTCCGGCGCACCGCCTGCCGTCGCGCCACAAGCCACCACCGAGAGCGAACTCGCCCAGATTACCCTATGGAACATGATCAAATGGGGCGGGGCGATCCTCTGGGCAATCATGCTCCTGAGCGTCGTTACCCTGTTCCTGGCCATCTATCTCCTGGCCACGGTTACGCCCCGCCGCGAAGTCCCGCCAACCTTCGTCAAGCGAGCCCACAGCCAACTCAAGTCCGGAGACCTGCGCGGCGCCTACCAGATGTGCGAGGAACGCGAGGAACTCGTCGCCAACGTACTGAAGGCTGGCCTCAAAATGCACGGCCACGACCGGTACGTCATCCAGGAGGCCATGGAAAGCGAAGGCGAACGTGGCGCCACCGAGCTTTGGCAGCGGATTTCCTATCTGAATAACATCGGTTCCCTCGCGCCGCTTCTCGGATTGCTCGGCACGGTCTGGGGAATGATCGGGGCCTTCGGAACCATCGCGATGGCCGATTCCCAGGCACGCAGTATCGCTATGGCGACCAACGTCTCGAAAGCCATGATTACGACCTTGGCCGGGTTGCTGCTCGCCATTCCCGCGCTCTTCGTTTACTACTATCTTCGCGGCCGGGTTATCCGTGTCATCTCCGAGGTGGAGGCGCAGGCAACCGAATTCATCGAGTTGCTGACGCGGAGCAAGGAATCATGAGAATCGCTCGCCGCTTCGAGGAGCAAACCGAGAGCATTCAGCTCGCGCCTCTGATCGACATCGTCTTTCTGACGCTGGTCTTCTTCATGACGACAACCGTCTACGGCGCGTTGGAGAGCGAAATTGACGTCTCGCTGCCGACCGCGGACAGTGCGTCGCCAATCGAACGGACCCGTGGCGAGATCATCATCAACGTCAAGGATGACGGAGCGATTGTGCTTAACAACCGCACGCTTACGATTCCCGAGCTGCAGGACGTCCTGTATCAGGTGGCTGAGAATTTCCCCGGCGGAGCCGTCATTATCCGTGGCGACGGCGACTCGGCCCTGAAGCAATCCATAGCGATACTCAATTGCTGTCGCAATGCGGACATCCAGAACGTCGCCTTTGCCGCTGTCACGGGGGACCGTCAAGGAGCGCCCTGACATGCCGCGTACCGTAACCGCTTGGTCGTCTTCTCGAAAACTCGCGCTCGTGCTAACTGCATTTGCCGCGGCCGTGACCTGCGTCGCGGATGAACCTGGACAAACCGACTTCGAACTCGCCAATGGGCTTTTTGCCCGCGGTTACTTCGAAATGGCTGCACAGTCCTACCGCGAATACGTGGGCAAGTACCCCGAGAGCCCTAACCTGAAGGACGCCCTCTATCGCCTCGGCGAATCCGAGTACAGCCTGAGTCGATACGACGAAGCCCTGGAAGCCTTCAACAAGCTCATCGAGTCTTCAGCCGAAGGCCTCAATCGTCAGCGTGCCATGGTGCGCAAAGGCGAAATCCTCTATCGTCAGAAGAAGTTGGACGAAGCTGCCCCCCTTCTGGCGGGTCTCGCCGCCGCGGAGACTCCACCCGAAGTGCGCGCCGATGCGCTCTACTACGTCGGCAAGCTGGAGTACGACCGCAAGAACAACGATGCCGCCGCAATCGCCTTCCGGACTATTCTTGAACAGATCCCAGATTCCCCGTTGGCCCCCTACGCGAGGTATCAATTGGCCTTGGTGAATCTTGCCCAAGGCAACTACGAAGGGGCCGCAACCGAGTTCTCCGGAGTCGCGGCAAGCGCCGCGGACGAGAAGTTACGGCTCGAATGCCGTTTCCGCGCGGCGGAGACGTACGACAAGATCGGGTGGTTTGAAGCAGCGGAGAAGGCATACTCGGACCTGCAGAAGGAGTTCCCCGAATCCGAGTTCGCCGAGCGCGCCGCATATGGCCAAACCTGGGCGCTCTACCACGCGGGAAAACTGGACGAAGCCGAGGCGGCCGCCCACGCGCTAGTCGACAAAAAAGCGGACGCCCCCGGTGTCGTTGCGATGAAATACCTGCTTGCGAACATCATGCAACAGCGCAAGGACTATGACAAGGCTGTTGCTGCGTACCAGCAAATTCGTACCGGCTACGCGGATTCCCCGTTTGCGGCGCGTGCGCAATACAAAATCGCGTGGACGCACTATCTCGGCGGCAAGCCCGAAGAAGCCAAGCAAGAGCTCGCCTCATTCCTGGGAGCGGAGACAGACCCCGTCCTTCAGGGAGACGCGGCATTTCTCAGGGGCGTTATCCTCTTCGGAGAGGGCAACTATAACGACGCATACCAGGAGTTCCGGCTCGTCGCGGAGAAGTACACGGACAGCGAGTTCAGCGCGGAGTCTCTGTTCAAGATGGGGGAGTCCCTCGCGAAGTTGGATAGAAACGACGAAGCCGCGACGGTCTTCACGACGTTCGCCGCGAAGTATCCGGCCAATCCCCTTGCTCAAGAAGCAATCCTCCGCGTGGGAGACGCGAAGTTCTTCACCGCCGCATTCAAAGACGCGATCGAAGAATACAAGCGGATTCTCGAGTCCAATCCTGATCCCGTGGCGCAGGAAAACACGCTGTATCGTCTGGCCATCACGTATCACAACATGCAGGACTATCAGGCAAGCGCGGAGTCGTTCACCAAGATCGTGGAGACGTTTCCCCAGAGCGCACATAGACCCGAGGCTCTCTTGAGGATCGCGGACAATTTCTTGCGCGAAGCCAAAGACCCCGTGAAGGCAATCGAGAATTATCAGGCCGCGTATGACGCGGACCCCAAAGGCGTATACTCGGGCAGGGCCCTGGAGGGCCTCGCGCTGGCCCGTTACACAACGAATGACCTTGATGGCGCGGCTGAAGTGTTCACGCGGGTTATCAGAGACTTTCCCGACGCTCGCCTGAACGAGATGAGCTACGCGTGGGTCGGGCAGTACCTATTCGACAAGGAGAAGTGGGACGAATCAGCCGAGGCGTTCGAGGCAATGCTCAAAGCATTCCCGGACTATCCCAACCCCGAACGCGTCCGGTTCAAGATCGCCGAGTGCAGCGAACGAGCCGACAAACCGGATGCAGCGATTAAGCTCTATGAAGCGGTCGTGAAGGCCGCTCCCCTAAGCAGTTCCGCTATCGACGCGAAATTTCACATGGCCAAGCTGTACGACATGAAAAAGCAGGGCGACAAGGCCTTCACGCTGTACGAAGAGGCGGCAAATACGAATACAGGCAACACGGCGGCCCATGCACGCTTCCGGCTCGCGGAGTTGCTCGAAGAAAAGAAAGACAATGAAGCGGCTGCCAAGAGCTATATGCTTGTTGCCATTCTGTTCCTGCACGCGGAGTTGTCTCCGGAATCGTTGTGGCGCGCGGGGCTGTGTTTTGAGAAAATGAATAGCGCCGATCAGGCCGTGCGCGCGTTCGAGGACGTGATCAAGGAATATCCCGACAGCGAGCAAGCAGGCAAGGCGAAAGCCCGGCTTGTGGAACTTGGCAAGGCGGTATCGTGACATGATGAGCCGGCGGACAATGTTGGCCCTCAGCGCGGGAGTCTCCCTCGCGGCGCACGGCCTTCTCCTTGCCATCTCTCCTCAGCTTCGCATCATGGCGAGCGCGCTCCCGCCGGATAACGTATTGAAACCCTTCCGCGTTCACGTTGTCGAGGAAACGACGCTGCAACGCCTGGAGGCGCGCCAGGAAAGTGGGGGAGGCGGCCTCGGGACGCAACCCGAGTCTATCGAGGACCTGCTGAATCGAATGGCAGAGCGCCTGTCGCCGGGGGAAGCTGGTACCGATGCACCGGTGGACATTCCTGACTTGGCGAAGCGGTTGGCCGATGAGCCGGTGCAGTCGTTGCCCGATCAGCTGCAGACCGAGGCGGTTGCCCAGGAAATCGATGCCAAGATTGTCGAGATATCGCAGGACGTGGCGCGTCGCGAAATTGAAGTCGCCAGACGCCTTGTCGCCCCCAGCCCCGATCGCATTCTCGAAAAGGACGAGATGCCCACTCTTCGAAGCAGCACCGCAGCGATGCCTGACGAGGTCATAGTCTTCAATCCTGGCCAAGGCGAAGGGGGATTGGTCGCGGGCGGCTCGGGCGCGCCCGGGTCACCAGGTTCCGCGTCGCCGGGTCCAGGTGCGTTGGTGGAAGCGCCTACCCGCGAGCCCGGCGTTATGGCCGACGTGGCCAAACGTCCAAGAGAAAAATCGTTGCCCGAACTCCCGCTTGAGCGCAAGATTGCGCGTGCCCCGATTGTCTCGGACATTCAGAAGGCCAACACGCGGCTTCCACTGGACGACGTAGTCAATCTCGAACTGCAAACCTTTGTCCCCACGGGAGAGAAAGAAGGATTCTTCCGCCTTCGCATTGCGCCCAAGGAAGGCGAAGACATCACGCCGCTTTCTAAAGATGTGACCTTCATCATCGACGCATCAAACAGCATCACACAGCGGAAGCTGGATGAAACCGCCAAGGGTGTACGGTCGATGGTTTCGGGATTACGCCCCGACGACCGGTTTAACGTCGTGATATTCAGAGACACGCCTACCCTCTTTCAGTCCGGGCTTGTGCTTGCAACGGACGAGACCAAGAAACTGGCCCGTGAATTCCTGACGGGCGTGGTCTCCAAAGGCGAAACCGACGTCTACCAAGGCATCCTTCCTGTAGTCTCCGAGCAACCGCGCCAAGGCGTTCCGGGAATCGTGCTGCTGATGAGCGACGGCCGCCCCACCTCCGGTATCAAAGATGGCCGGACAATAATCAATTCGCTAACCGACGAGAACGCGCTACGCCAGACCATCTTCGCCTTCGGCGGCGGCAAGACCGTGAATCAGTACTTGTTGGATCTCCTTGCCTATCGAAACAAGGGTGAAGCATCGGTCGTCCCGCAAATCGAATCGATCGGCAGCGAATTGCCTAAGTTCTTCAGTAGACTCAGCGACCCGATTCTCGTGAATTGCGCCGCCGATTTCGGCGGATTGGACGACGCAAACATCTTTCCCAAGCAGATCCCCGATTTCTACAAGGGACAGGCCGTTACGATCTATGGCCGCTTCGACCCTTCCGCGGATCGCTTGTTTGGAATGCGTCTGACCGGTCAAGCCGGCCCTGCCGAGAAGGAAGTCGTGTTTCAGGCCGATCTGACGGAAGCCTCGCGGGGCGATCAAGAGATCGCGCGGAACTGGGCTTTCCGGCGCATCTACTGGATCATCGGCGAGATGACGCGTGCCGGAGAGACCCCCGAGCTACTGGCCGAACTCCACAGCCTCGCGAAGCAATACAACATCCGCACGAGCTATGACCAGTGACGAGTCCAACCGCCGCCCGCACCTGAGCGCGGTTTCACTGCTCGATTCCCTCGCCAATTCCGATGCCGGCGCGCAGCGTGCACTCACCGCAATCTACGGCCCAGACGCTGGCGTTATCTCCGAGCGGCTGACGTTGATTCGACGCGTACTGACCACACACGCACAGCGATACGGAGATGAACCCGTCCGGCTGTTCCGTTGTCCAGGGCGAATCAATCTTCGCGGCATGCACGTGGATACGCACGGCGGCTATCTCAACTTGGCGACCCATCAGCGAGAGGTCGTCGTGAGTATGGCGGAAAACAGTGATGGCCGCGTCACATTCGCGAACATCGCCCCGGAATTCGACGAGGCCTCGTTTCCAGTGCCGGCCGCTCCGTTCTCGTCGCAGGCGAGTGGCAACTGGATGACATATATCACGTCGCCCGAAGTTGAGGCGGAGGTCGGTGCGCGTCGCGGCGATTGGTCCAACTACGTTCGCGGTGCGGTCATTCGTGTAGCCCATCATCTTCCTCAAGTCTCAATGCAAGGGTTTCACGGCGTGGTCGGCAGCGACATACCGAGCGGCGCCGCGCTGAGTTCGTCCGCAGCGCTGTGCCTGGCCCTCGTCGCCGCAACGCTCGCGCGACACGAAAAGTCCGTCTCGCCCGAAGAACTAATCGCGCTGGCCCAGGATGCCGAATGGTACACGGGGTCGCGATGCGGCCGCGGCGATCAAGCCGCCGAGGTCCTGGGCGCGCGAGATTCCGTGGTGAACCTGACGCTCGCCCCGCACGCCGGTGGCATCAACTCCGCCCGATACGCGCGCATCCCCGATACGGCGCGCGTCCTCGTAATCAACTCATTTACCAAGCGCTCGATCAGCGGACCCCAATTGGTCGATTACACGCGCAACCGGTTCGCCTACTCCATCGCCATGGAAATCGCGCGCCAGGAAACGGTCCGCTTCGGGATTCCGATGGAACGCGCCGACCACCTGCGTTCCCTCGCCGACTTCTCGTCAGATAGCCTGTCGGATATCGGCGGCGCGAAGTTTCTCTACGCGCTCCTGCGACGCATTCCCGAGGAGATCGAACTGGACGCACTGCGCAGCCGCTACGAATTGCCCAACCTGGACGCCACGTATCGGCAGTGCTTCGGCAATGTCTCCGAACAAGACCGCCCTCACGCCTTCGACGTGCGCGGACCCCTGCTGTTCGGCATCGCGGAATCGGAAAGGGCGCGCGCCTTCTTCGAGCATCTTCAAGAAGGCGATGTCGTGACATGCGGAACCCTCATGTCGGTGGGGCACGACGGTGACCGGCGATTCACGCATGCTGGAACGCCGTATCGATACGACGTGAGCGACTCAGCCCTCGCGCAGTTGGAGCAGTCTCGGACGCCAATCGAGCTATGCCCAGGCTCCTACCGCGCAAGCACGCCCGCACTGGACGCCCTGGTCGACGTCGCGCTCGATGCGGGTGCCCTCGGCGCATCCCTGACCGGGGCAGGCATTGCCGGGGTAGTCCTGGCGCTCTGCTTGCAGGAAGACTGCGACGCGATCGCCTCGCGGCTTCGAGTATTCCTCGGCTCGCAGGCCTACGCAACCCTCCGAGGCGTGAACAACCCGCCAACCAGCCTCGAACTCGCGCAAGGCATCGTCCTGAATCATGCAACATCCGCCGTCGGGGAATTGGACCTGGCCAGCGTATAACGCAAAGGACGCGGCGCGGAGAGTGGGGGACAACGGCCAGTAGCGCCCGCAATTAAAAGTGTCCCGACCGGGAATCGAACCCAGATCTAATCCTTAGGAGGGATTTGTTCTATCCTTTGAACTATCGGGACAATAGTCTGTTGCGTATTCATAGCCTTGTGGCGGGGAGCTTGTCAAATTCCGCCGGCAGAGAGCGGACGCATTACGGTCCTAAGAACAGAATTCACCAAACACAAGCGCGTCGACGGTCCCGCTTGTCGCTCTGCTTGTGGTGCAGGCTTCCAGCCTGCCTCTACCGCAGAATGAAGCACAGCGGCCCCCGGAAACTGGGGATGCGTGGCAAGAGAGTGTGTGCGTCAGGAAAGTGGAAGCAACGGCGGGTTTTCAGGACCCTGCTGTGGCAGGGTCTCCTGACCCGGCCACGGCTGCGAGGGGGGCGCGCCTCAGCGAGCGCTTACTTGATAGTGCATCACCTATGTAAGCTTGTCCAGTTCGTCCTGAGCTGTCCTTAGCTCCTTTTCACTCCTCGGAAGAAACACGTTCCTTATCCAATCTTTGTGGGGCGGCGATTTCTTGCCGCCGCTCACCTTGTCGAAAAACAATGGTCGAAACCCATGCCAATGAGCGTGCTTCCCGCTTTCCAAATACTCTCGTCCTTTGGCAATTGCGTCTTCAAGATGGTTGATGCGATCAAGAATGGCTTTCTTCTTCGAGTTCATATGCTTCTCGCGAACAGGGATTCGAGGCGTGATGTCAATGCCTCCGCGCTGCGGAGACGGCGTGTGTCGTTTGGCGGCGGATGTAGGTGATGGCATCTGCGGCGTCCTCAGTCCCTTCATTTCACCAAGAAAAGCTCACCTTTGTACTTGCGACTCGTGCCGACTCACTCGGTCTTACTCCCAGATTCGGCAATTGACTTAATTCGGGCTCGAATCTCATCCATGCTACCGTACTTTGAGATAACTTCTGCTCTGGTGGCTTCGTAACGCTTCCGTGCTTCCGGCTCAAGTTTGTCTAGACTATCCGGCATCGTATGTATACCGCAGTTTATGAATATTGCCTCGGATAAATACAGATCTGCCGCCTCCAGCTTATCTTTGGGAATGCGCTCACCCGTTGCAAAAGCTTGAATAGCCTCCTCCGATCCCGATTCAGCGAGTGCACTCACCGCCGCGTCACGCAGCCAACTCTCGGATTTCTCTCTTGAGTCGCCTTTTTCGGGACATTCGGGTACGCCACCTCTTGCAGACCAGTATGCAGGTGTCATCATTCCGAACACTCGCTCCAAGGCTCTTGGAGACCCATTAAAGCCCAAGGCAAGAATAGCACATCGAATGGTATTGAGCTCTCCATCCGAAATTGGATCAGGCAAAGGGGCATCAATCATACTGAAAAGCACGGGAATCGCGCTATCGTCCTTTGTGAGCCCAAGCCAGAAGAGTGCAGAATTTCGAAAAGCTCTTGGCTCCTCTGAATCCTGGACAACCTGAACTAGATACTCGGACACCGGAATTCCTTTTTCCTTATAAAGATCTGCAATGCCTGCCGCGCGGAAATGGGAATCAATTCGTTCAATCTGCAATCGAACTCCTGAGATCTCCGCTTCGGAAAGTGAGCGGGTCTCCGGCATCGACACCTCAGTTCTTGCCGTCTCCGTCAGGCCAGGAACCGCCAAAATACAGCCCACAAGCAAAGCACACCACCCCGCTTTGACACTCTTGGTACGAGCACTCATAAACGGTAAAGCTCCTCTCATGAAATAAAGGGAAACAGCGGCCCAGTCGTCTACGACGCCCTTCGCAGGGAACTCGTTCGATAGTAGCGCATCGGCGCACAATCCGCAACGGGCGGGCGGGTGGGCTGCCGCACTCGACCAGGGGTAGTCCTCGGCCCGGTCCACCTTCCCCGCACGCACCGGGTTGCGTTCCACATAGTGCACCGCAGCCCACGTGCATCGTATCGGTTGCTCTCGTGTGTTGTACCGCTGGCTTCCAGCCGGCTCCGTAACTGAATCCCGCCGATCCTGCGTGTTGTATCGCTGGCTTCCAGCCGGCTCTTCTCCCGAATTCCGCCACCGAATTCCCGCGAAAGATGCGGCGAAGTTGACGGATAGGAGTGCAACGAACCGGAGTCGGGTCTTCCCGCGTTCGACGAAATCGCGTCGTGGACTAAGGGGGCGGGCTTCGACGATGTGAGGATTGTGGACCTCACACCGCACACGCAGTTATGGATCGTCGACAAGCCCTGACGATTGACCGATGTCCGCTATTGTGCTTTGGGCGTGGCCGCAGGGCGTACGTATATCTTCACGGGCAAGGCTTGGCCTGCGTTGAAGGTTCTGCCTTCCTTCGGTGTCACGAAGTCGAAGCCCCCGGTAATTGTATTCACGCAGTATTCGCCGGGCTGCAGATTCGTCAGGGCGAATTCACCTTCGCTGTTGGTGAGCCATTCGAATCCGAGCGGGGAATAGGGTTTGCCGGGTTCGGGTGTTCTTTCCACCCTAACCATGAAATCCCGCACGGGCTTGTTCGTTTCTTCGAAGCGAAGGACTACATGAATAGCCAATCCTTCTTTGAGATGGATCTCATTCTCGCTCTTGTCGGGAAGCAACTCGGTGCTGCCCTGTTGGTAAAGGGCGTCGGGCTTAGCGACAACGGTGTACTTCTTCTTGGGGTCGATCGCGCGAAAGGTGAAGCGCCCCTCCGAGTCGGTGTAATGTCCGGTGTAGCCGCAGCCAGGAGCTTCGAGGCTTAGCGGCACGCCACCCATTGGCTTCCCGTCCGGTTTGTACACGCGAACCACCGCATCGACTCCTTTGGGAAGCTCGAGCTGGATACGGTCTATGGGCTTGGCATTCGAGAGGGTGACCGCTGTGACCTCCCTTTGGAGGTCGACCATGGCAGCGATGTTGACGGTCTTGCCCAAGGGGAGTGGAGATACCGCGAATTCGCCTTGCGCATTGCACTTCAAGTTGTTGACCGAATAGCTACAACGATAGTCTTGAGGCCACCAGACGGCCGAAGCAAAGCTGACAAAGATGCGCGCCTCAGTTGCCGGCGTCCCGTCCGCATTGAGTACTTTCCCGTAGACCGCTCCCGCGCGTTCGAGCGGCAGGGTGATTGAATACGGTTCATCTCCGGCGGACATCTCGTACCTGTTGATTTGCTGGGCGCGGTCCTCCGGAGCGATGGGGACCGGGATGTAGCCCGGCAATCGTTCCGCTGTCATCGTGAATCGGCCTGGCGCGGGAACCGTGAATTCCGCCCTCCCGTTGACAACGTCGATCAGACGAGATTTGCTGTTGGAGTGCGAAAGACCGTCTTCTATCTTAACGGACAATACGCCCTTTGCGGGAGGCGCCCC
>JBAZRU010000090.1:0-14766 GCA_041662805.1 Candidatus Hydrogenedentales bacterium
CGGGGTCGGCATCTTCGTATCGCTTGGGCGATCCTGCATCTCAGTTCTCCGGCGTTGCAGGAATCGAGACCCGGCCGAGCTTCCACCACAGTGCGCCAAATCGCACCAATCCCCACAGAATGCCAACAAGCACTGCAAAACCAGTCAGGAGTAGCCCTTCACTCTTTTCCGAGAATGCAAGACCATGTTTGAAGTAGTACGGCAGAGCCATTGACCACGCGATGCAAGAGAAGAGTCTGGTTCCGATGACTTTTCTGCGAGCGCCGCAAGCACGGAATCGACAGTCCAAATACACAGCCAGAAACATGGCTACAACGGATTGTGCGAACAGAAGACTCTCCCACTCAATATTCTCACCGCTTCGCAGAACTGGTCCGAGAAAGAAGCGCAGCGCCCACAACTCATACAGAATTGCGAAACCCAATAGCAACTCGCTGCGGTGGGCCTTCGCTGGATCTGGTCGAGAGGCTGTGTGTTTCATCAGCAACTCATACTCGGCCTGCGTCAAGTTAGTACGCACAAAACCGCGTCGCGCAACCTTTGCGCTTCCCAATTGGCGCAGGGCAGCGTCGAATGCCTCTACGGCGGACATCCCTTCGGCCTCAAGCTCCGCCGCCGTCTCGGCGATGTGGCGGCGCACTTCCGTTTCAATACGCTCGCGCGCTTCGACGCAGAGTCCTTCCGTAGCCTTAGAAAGCCATTCGGTTAAGTCGTAGTCTTCGCAAAGCCCAAAGTCATGCGGGAGTCTGGATGCCCACAACCTATCGCGCAGTCGAGTGATCATTTCATCCCTCTCCCAACACGAAGTCGACGGCCTTCACGTAGCGGCGCCACTCTTCGCGCTCGTCGAGCAGGATGCCGCGCCCGGCATCGGTGAGGCGGTAGTCGCGGCGGGGACGGCCTTTGACGACGATTTCTTCGGAGGTGATGAATCCGCGATTCTCAAGATCGTGCAAGGCGGGGTACAACGTGCCTTCGCGAAACTCGAGCACGCCTTTCGAGCGCTTCTTGATCTCTTGCGCGATTCGGTAGCCATGGAGGGGCCCGCCCAGGAGGACCTGGAGGATGAGCGTGGGCAATGTCCCCTTTAAGTTCATCGAATCGCCCCTTGAATACCTCGGAAACCGATGTAGTCAGCTTACCCTAATCGGTAGTTTTCTGCAAGAGGGTGTTTTGCCTTGTCGCCCGGTAGTACAAAGCGGCCGCCAGGAGCCAAATCAAAATCTCCAGGGCAAAGGTCCAGTGCAACACGAAGTTGAGGTATGTGTACGAGAAGCGGGCTGGCACTTCGAAGAAGACGGTGTATTGGTGGCTGAAAGGCTCAAACCACCGGATTCCCGCGTTGACGCTGTCGAGAAGACAATGAAGGAGAACGTTTCCCGCCACGACCGCGGTCAGCACGAGTCCCCGCGTTGACCGCATCGCCCGGCACACAACCGCGAAACACCCGAGCGTAACCGCCCAAAACAGCGGGATGTGTGTCCAATAGCCGTGGTGCAGATGCTGGTGATTGTCGATGGTGTAGAAGTACAGCATGTCGAGATCCGGCACGACGGATGCCAGCAGGCCGACGGTCATCAATGCTCGCGGAGATACGGTTTTGGCCGAGTTGAGTCCGAGCGCGCACATCGTCTTGGTCAAGAAGTATCCTGCGGGTAGGTGGGCTATGAGCATGAAACGGCCTCTGTTGGGAACACCTGATGCGGGGGCGGCACGCTGCGCCATCTACGGCGTTCCGTCCCCTGAGACTGTGCAATACAATCCCGGCGACGCGCCTGAAGTTGCGCCCGGGATCCTTGAAGAAGCGCCATGCTGTCATGCAAGCTTCATTGGAGGGCCAAAGTATCGTAGAATAGCCGCAGGGCAAACGTGTGGGCCCGGCCCAGGCATCGAAGACTCGACGATACGGAAGTGGCGGAGCGAAAAGTCGGGGGAGACGGCGATGACGGAGCAAGGCGAGCTTCAACCGTTCAGCATGAGGGACTCGGAAACGAAGTCCTTCATTCCGAACGATCTGAAGGGAATTGTCATTCGCATCATTTCGGATGGCACTGCCGAGCGGAAGCTGGCCGCGCTTCGGGAACTCTACGAAAAAGCCGAGCATCAAGATCCCTACTACGTCGCCTCTTCCGTGTATGACTTTCTGTGGAAGAAGGTTGCCTCCGAATCACGCAGGGGCCTCTACACCGTTGTCGGCGATTTTTTCTTGAACGCGCTTGAACAGAAGTTGGGCCAGATCGGCCCCAACAACGTGAGCAGCCGGTTCGCGGAGATCATGGAATGCTACAAGGGCGCGGGCGATCATCAGCGAATAATCGAAGGGCCTCTCTATTGCGTTGACCTGTTTCTGCTCAAGACCACGCAACTCGCGCTGAGCGCGAGGAACGACGATGCGGATGAAAGTGCCGCCGATGACAAGGACAGTGGCGGAATCCACAATGCGTTTCTCGTCGACGAGAAACTGACCGTTCAAGAACAGATCGAGCACGGGCTGCAATTGGCCAAGGATGTACTCATGGATACGCAGGGGGTGCTCGCCCGGCTGGGTAAGGAGAAGCACGCTCTCGATGCGCGCTATGTCGCCTTCGTCAGGGCCACCTTCGACCGGCTCACGCTTTCCTGGCAACATTGGCAGAAGATGCACGAGGCAAAGGACGTCACGTCGCTTTCGCCGGAAGACTACTTCAAGCAGGGCATCGGGGAAGCGGAAAAGGTGAAGTCGCTGGTGCTCGCGGCCATGCTCCTCGAGCAAGTCGGCGAAGAGTATCAAGACCGCATGTGCCGGGAGTTTTTGCACCACCGGTTCAGCAACAGACCTGTTGACCATCCCCTCCGGGGCTGCACGTTCGATGCGGGCGAGATCTACCGCGATCAGGGCATCGTCGAGCGGGAGAACGGCCTATTCGTGATGAGCGAACGCCGGTTCACGCGCGCCATTTCTCTCTTCGCCCAGCTCAGCGACCGAAGTTCCATCGCGCACACCCTGATCGAACGCGCCCGTCTGCACATGCTCAGGACGACCGACGCATGGCGCGCACGCGCCGACCTTCACCTTGCCGCACAGAACATCGCTGCCGTGTTGAAGCGGGTTCCCATCACAGCCCCGTTGCCGACGCTCACCCCTGATCAGGTCTTCCACTTCTACGAGCAAAAGGGAATGGCGCTGGAGGCCGAAGTGTATAGGGGGCAGGTGAGTTAGGGAGGGCATTCAATCCAAAAGACCGATCTGTCGGATCCGCCCGATCGGTCCCATGGCTTCTACTCTTCGCGCTTTCGCTTCGCTTCCAGCAAGGCCAATTGCTGCGCGAGGTTTTTCACCTGCATCTCCAACTTGGAGATCTTCACGCTGTATTGAAGACTGAGGGCAAGCACGAAGAAGATCCCGAAGAAGAAGAGCGTCGAAGAGGTCCAGCCCGCGCCGATTAGCGATGTAAGCCAAAGTAGCACGCCGTAGTTCAGCCCGACCACGACGATGGCAAGTCCTGCCAAGATCCAAAGCGCGGAGTATTCGACCTTGAGCTTTCGGCGGCGAACCAGTTCGACGATCACGATAAGCAGGCCGAATCCAAAGCATGCGGCGAGTATCTTTTGGCGAATGTCCACGGTCAATGCTCCCGGCGCAGCAGATTCAGCGGAATGTCGAGCGCCATCTTGAAGAGATAATACACGGGCTTGAGTCCGGAATGGATCGATTTGCCTGCCCGGCTCGGGCGCATCACCACTGGGATTTCGACAATGCGATAACCGTGGTGATGCAGCAAGACGAGCATGTCGGTATCCGGGTAGTCGCCGGGATAGAGGTCTTTCGCGAAGAACGCAATCACGCGGCGGTTCATGGCCTGGAACCCGCTCGTGGGGTCCGTGATCGTCTGCCCCAACACAAAGGACGCGGCGGCGGAAGAACACCATGCCGAGACGGCGCGCGGTTGGGATTGCGTACGTGCTCCCCTCCAAGAAACGCGATCCCACGCACAGATCGCATTGACCCGAGCGCACACTTTCGAGCAGACGCGCAAGACCGGTTGGGTCGTGTTGGCCATCGCTGTCCATTTGGGCAAGAAACTGCACGCCGCTTGCCAGTGCATACTTGTAGCCGGTCTGAAGCGCCACCCCGTACCCCATGTTGAAGGGATGCGTCACGACTGTCGCGCCCGCCGACAGCGCGTTGCGGGCGGTGTCGTCGGACGACCCGTCGTCCACGACGAGGATCGACGCCTCCGGCATGGCATCGCGCACGGTTCCGATCACCTCGGCGATGTGCTTCCCCTCATTGAATGCGGGGAGAAGTATAAGCGTGTCGTCTCGCATGCGGTGAGTGTATGCGGGTACCGGAAGTGGGGTCAATACGCGCATTCGACCGGGGACGCCCTTCGGGCGCTTGCGGACGTTCTCGCCGGGGAGTACCGTGTTATCCAACTGGAGGGAATCGCGATGAACTTGATGCGGATCATGTTGATAACCGGACTGCTGGCCGCGGGCATGTGCTATGCCGACGACCCGGCCTCCGCCGGAATGGGGAAGAAGCTTATTGAATACGGTTGGGACGTGCCCACGACGGATTTCGTGCGGGCGCATGTGCGCGAGATGGAGCAACGTCCCTTCGATGGACTGATCTTCAAGCTCAAGGCCGGGGGCAACGTGCTTGAGCCGAAGCCGGTGGACGAGGCCGCGATGGCCGAAGACTTCGACAATCTTGCTAACATCGCGTGGGAGAAGTTCACGGACAACTTCATCATTCTGTGGGCCGCGTCGGATCAGGATTGGTTCGACGACGCGCATTGGCAGGCCATCGAGCACAACGTCGCGCCCGCGGGCAAGGCGGCGCGCGCCGGCAAGTGCCTGGGCGTGTGCTTCGACGCGGAGCCATATGGAACGAATCCGTGGTCGTACAAGAACGCCGCCCATAAGGACACGAAGACCTTCGCGGACTATCAGGCGCAGGCGTGCTATCGCGGAACGCAGTTTATCAAGGCCCTCGAACGCGAACTGCCGAACCCGCGGATTCTCACGTTTTACCAACTCGGTCTCTTCGGCCAGTTCTGCAAGCCCATGGACGCGCAGGAACGCGACAAAGCCTTGTCGGAACACGACTACGCCTTGCTCCCTGCCTTCACGAACGGCATGCTGGACGGTGCAGGCCCCGGTGTCCGCATCACCGACGGAAACGAAAACGCCTATTACTACACGGACGAACTTGCGTACTTGCGGTCGTACCACGCCATCACGCAAGACGCGCTGTATCTGGTTTCTCCTGCCTTGCGCGAGAAGTACCGAAGCCAGGTGCAAGCGGGCCAGGCGCTCTACGTCGATCAGTACTTCGGCCTTCGCGCCGAGAAAGTGCTCGGCAACTTCATGACGTCGAAGGAACAGCCGCAATGGTTCGAGCACAACGTGTATTGGGCCTTGTCGACGTCGGACCAGTACGTTTGGTGCTACAGCGAACGCATGGATTGGTGGAAGAGCGCCAACGTGCCCGAAGGGTGCGAAGCTGCCATTATCTCCGCGCGCGAAAAGGTGAAGACCGGGCAGCCGCTGGGGTTCGATATCCAGCCCTTCGTGAAGGCGGCCGCCAAGCGCCAGAACGGCGAGACGCAATAGCCCAAACTACTTGAACGTAAGCGTGAACCAGCCTTCGCGCTTGTGAATATTCATGTCGGGGACGTTTGCGGTGGAGGATCGTTCTTCCACCTTGAGCGTCTTCGAGAAGTCCATACGCGCCGCCGCAAATTGCCACGTTTGGCCCGGCAGCGGCTTCGTGCCGTTGGCGTCCTCGAATGCCTTGATGGGGATAGCGATTTCGACGGTGTACCCCTCGTCCGTGTCGCGCCATTCGTTCAGCGTGCCTCGAATCGTGGTGGCGGTCCGCATGGCGCAGTTCCACGTAGGGGCCCAACGTCTGAACCCGCCGCTGCCCGAGTTCACAATGCGCGCATCGAAAACGTCGTTGCGCGGAGACACTTCGAATTCGTAGTAGATCGGGCTATTGGCGTCAGGCAGAAAGAACAGCTCGACGCAGTCAGACTCCCACAACATTGCGTCGCGGCCTTCATTGATGACGAAGATGTCCGGGTCGGCGCACGAGAACAGCGCAAACACGTTCTCGTCGTCGTAACACAAGCGCAACTCGGTCAGCTCGGCAGGCTTCCCAAGCGCCGGGTTCCACAGGCGGAAGTCCGTGATTGGCTTCACGGCCTTCCAAGCGTCGTCATCGCCGCGTCCGTCGATGGTTACCGAGCTGGTCGCTCGCGCGCACTCGAGGTTGAGGAGCGGGTGTTCGTCGCCCGAAGGCGCGGCTAGGAGCAGTGTGGATGCCGCAAGAATCACAAGGCCGCTAAGGAGCATGAAATACAGTCTCCCCGATTGTCGATTACCGCTTGCGAATTACGATACGGTCTTGCACCATCTGATAGCCATAGTCCGGTTTCAGCCATTGCCGTACAAGCAGATCGAGCGCCGTCTTGCCGCGGACTCCTCGCAATACGGCCGGATTCACCGGCAACTTCTCAAGCCCCTCCTCCGCGACGATCTTCATGCCGAACTGCTCCGACAACGACGCCAGCACCTCGCCAAGCGGCTTGGGGCCTAACGCCATCTCTACACTCTGCCCTTCTGCCGGGGCTTGCGGAAGGAACACGTTGACCTTCTTTTCCAAGAATGCCTTGTGCGCATCCGAAAGCGCATCCTCGTTCAACAGGTTCGAGGCGGCGCTCTTGTTGCCAGGCGTGGAGATGAAGATAAACTCGCCGGTGCTGTCGACCGAGAACTTGACCACGCGCGCCGACTTGAGAATGGCGTCGATTGCATCCGTCAGCGGAACGTTTCCGAGTACCAATTCACCGCACTGCGCTTCGGCGATGGAGTTATCGGCAACGACAGTCACGTCCAGCGCCAGGCTCAACCACGAAAACACGGTGTACAAGTGGAGCCCGGAGCCAAAGGCCATTCCCTGGACGCCAATGTTGAATGCCGGATCGACTTTGCCGCTTACCGAGACCGCTTCTAACGCTTCGTAGCCCGTGGGATACACGAAGACATAATGGGGGCAACGCTGGTTTTTGAGGTTGGACTCGGCAGACAGAGCCTCGACGACCTTTTCGAATTTCTCATTGCGAAATGAAACCGATGCAAGTGGCGAATTCTCGATCCCGCTCATCAAGACCAGGCTCGGCTTCGCGGCCTCTCCTATTTGGCGAACGGCCAATCCGAGTGTGGTGGCGGGAAGTTTGATCGTAACTCGGGGCTGCTCGAATGGCTCTGTTGGCGCCGGGACTTTGGCCGCCGCCGCTGTTCCAGGGGCAGGCAACGTGGACGTGCCTGGCTCGAAGACAACTTTCGGATTCGCCGGCGAAATCTGCTCTTGTCCGGCCTTCTTGTTCTTGCCGCCCTTCGTGGCGCATCCCGAAACGAATACACCCAACGCAGCCAGGACAACGGCACAAGTTAAGGCACAAAGGCGCTTACTGCTCATTTGGAATCCCCTCTCCCCTCCAATGGCATACCATTCGATATCGCCAAAGTGTTTTCTGCGCTCATTTCTCGCGAAATTGCAAAACAAATTGCGACGGCCCTCTTTGTGTCCGTTCACGTTCGTCTAATCTGGTCGGTGTCCGTCCGTGTGGCGCATTACCTCACGTTGCGGCTCTACTCACACCATGACACAGGCCTCCCCCCTTATAATACCCGCACGAGGGATGTGGTTGCCCCTCTGCGTATCCTGTGATGCGGCCAAGACTTGCGTGGGCGAATCCGTCTCGATTTTGTCCATGTGGCGTGCTATACTCCCGCAAAATTCCCACGTTGGCCATTGCGTGCGCGCGGGATTGTTGGCAAGGTGGGGCGTTTCGCGGGCGCTCTACACGGTCTCAAGGTGATTCTAGGAGTGATTAAGACGACCCCGTTCTGCACAATTCAACGGCCGTCCTCGTCGGATGTTCCGGCGCTCAAGGCGCTCATTGACCATGCCGTGGCGCAAGGCATGGTATTGCCGCGTTCCCTGGAAACCCTCTACGCAAGCATCGACCAGTATTTTACCTGCGTCGACGCGCAAGGGCTTGGCGGCTGTTGCGCCCTCAGCCCGGACCATGTCAACATGGCCGAGATTCGGTCGCTTGTCGTTCGCGACGATTTGCGCGGCCATGGCGTTGGCGTGCGGCTTCTTGACGCCTGCATCGAAGAGGCGAGGCAAAAGGGGATCACGCGCGTGTACGCCCTGAGCCGGTTGCCGGAGTTCTTCGAACGCCATGGTTTCCATGTCATAGACCGCGCCCAACTGCCCCAGAAAGTCGAACGCGACTGCATCCGGTGCGCCTCGTTCGCGCAGTGCGAATCCACAGCCGTGATTCGCGACATCGAACCCTTGCACGTCGAGGCTCCCCCTCGCGTGGCCAATACAAACGAAAAGGACGTGTAGTACGTTATGGTCCTGCAAGAGACGCTCGGATTTCTCGGTTTCGGAAACATGGGCAAGGCCATCGCCACCGGACTCTTGGAGACGGGCGTCATCAGCCCCAATCACCTCGCCGCCTTCGACCTCTACGAAGAAAAGCGATCCGAAGCCGAAGCGCTCGGGGCAACCACGTTTCTCTCGCCCGAGGAATTCGCCGCGAAGTGCGGCATCGTCATCCTCGCAACCAAGCCGCAAGACATGGAAACCGCCATCGAAGGCATAAAGCCGAGTCTGCGGAAAGAAGCGCTCATCATCAGCATCGCCGCCGGCATCTCCATTTCGTTTTTCCAACAACGTCTCGGATCGGACCGGCGCGTCGTGCGCGTCATGCCGAACACGCCTGCACTTGTAAACGCGGGAGCGACCGGCATTGCGTTTAGCACTACCTGCACCGATAGCGACGTCGCCAAGGCGCGCGCCATATTCGAAGCGATTGGCGTCGTCGAAGTCGTACAAGAAAGTCAGATTGACGTCGTAACCGCCCTGAGCGGCAGCGGCCCCGCGTATTTCTTCTATATGGTCGAATGCCTCGTGCGCGCGGCAGTCGCCAACGGCCTGCCCGAGACGCAGGCGACGCGCCTGGCTGCGCAGACGCTTGCTGGGTCCGGACTCCTTCTCATGCAGTCGGGCGAGCAGGCAGCCACGTTGCGCGCGCGCGTCACCTCCAAAGGGGGCACCACCGAGGCGGCGCTCAAGCGCTTCGAGGCGGATGGTTTCGAATCGATTATCGCGGCAGGCGTCGAAGCCGCCGCCGCGCGTGCCCGAGAGCTTGGCAAGTGAATGTATTCTAACCATAAGTCGTCCAGAGTGGAGAGAGACTGATGAAAAAAGACAAAGTCATTAAAGAAGTCCTGGGCGAGGAAAGCGGGTTGTCCCCGAACGACCTCTACAACAAGCAGTTCACTCGAGTTACGTTCGGCGGCTACGACCGCAAAGAAGTTGATGATTATCTGGAGCGGGCGGCCGACCGCATCGACGACCTTATGGGGCAGATCCGCGCGCTGCGCGAGAAGCTGGAAGAGCAGCGCAAGCAACTCGAAGAATACAAAGACCTCGAAGCGACCATGCGCAACGCCATCGTCTCGTCGCAACGCTATGGCGACGATATCATCGAGTCGGCCAAACGCGAAGCCCACGCCGTGATGGAAGAGGCCCGTGTACGCAAGGAACAGGCGCAGCTCGACGCAATGAAACTGCCTGCCTCGTTGCAGCGCGATATTCACTTGCTTGAACAACAGCGCACGCGCATTCGCGTCGAACTGCAATCGATCCTGGAAACCCACAAGCCCCTGCTCGACAGCTTGGTCCCGGCCGAGTCGAACGTGCAGGTAGCCTATTACGAACCGTTGACGCCTGCGCAAACCCAAGCGCCTGCCCCCGCTCCCGTGCCGCAGCCAGCACCCGCGGCGCCGCTTGCGGACGGTCCCTTGCCAGAATTGAAGGCCGCGCAATGGTTCGCGGGCGCCGCCCAGCCGGCGCAAGTCCAGGCAACCAGTGCTCCGGCGGCCCCGCCTCAATCGATTCCGCAACCTGCTGCGCAGCCGCAACCTGTCGCCCAACCGGAGCCCGCTCAAGAGCCGGAAGTTGAGGAAGAAGAAGCGCCCATCATGCATTGGAAGATGGACACGTAGTGGGGTTTGGGGTCTAGGGTCTAGGGTCTGGCCTTGGTTCTGTCTTTGTAGCGCCCGCTTTCCGTGGTGGGCGTCTTGACCCGGGCAAGCAACTCTTCCGGCTCGACGGGGATCCTATTCACGTCGAAAGGAGTATCCTCCCATGTTCATAAGTGCCCTGCTTGTTTCTATCGTGGCCTCGGCCGCGGAACCAGCGCCGTCCCCGGCCGCAACACCGGAAGTGCCACCGGTCGTCGCGTTTCTCGCCGATTTCGCCCAGAAGCGTGACCACATCCAGAGTTTGACCGCGCGGTTCTTTCAGGAAAATGTGACGCCAGACGAGACCACGCCTTCCTCGGGCGAGATCATCTACATAAAGCCCCGCCGCATCATGTTTCGTTATGCCGACCCCGAGGTAACATATCTGATAGACGGCCTGCGCGTCTACGAATACGATGCCCAGCTCGAACAGGTGCAAGTCTACGATCTCGGAGACGACCCGCAGGCCGAAGCCCTGTTCCTGGGATTCGATAGCGATACAACGCGCCTGCAACAAGCCTATGACGTGGCGTTGGTCGATCCAGAGAAACCGGACCTGGGCAAACACGGCCTCGAACTGACGCCAAAGCAAAAGCCCAAGCAGGAAGACGCCGAGCCGGTTACTCCGCTCTTCAACAAGGTCCGCCTGACGTTGCGCGACGGCGACTACCTGCCAAGCTATATCCATGTGTTCAACGACAACGACTCGGAGGTTCGTATCTCCGTCACGAATGTCGAGGTGAATCCCGCGCTCGATCCGAAGCAGACACAGCTTGACCTCCCCGAGGGCACGCGCATCATCCAGAATGAACAGGACGTCGAGACCGTCGGCCCCGGCGGCAAGCGCATCCCCGAAATCGCCCAAACGGACATCGCGCCAACGGCTCCAGCGAGCACAGAAACGAAACCGTGAGCCGCATTGTACTTGCCTCGGGTTCCCCGCGCAGGCGGGCGTTGCTTGCCGCGCTCGGCCTGGAGTTTGATGTCGTGGTCAGCGGCGCTCCGGAGGTTGACGAGGGAGCATCGCCCGCGAGCATCGTGATCGCAAACGCTGTGCGCAAGCGCGACGACATCGCAGGCCGTCTCGACGCCCCTGCGCTCATCATCGCCGCGGATACCCTGGTCTTTCTCGACGAGCACGTGTTGAGCAAGCCCTCTGACTTGGACGAGGCCAGCGTCATGCTGCGCCGTCTATCCGGCCGTACGCACCAAGTCGTGACCGGCATCGCGGTAGCCGACACGGCAAAGGGGTCGCACGTCGAAGGAAGCGAGTCGACGGATGTTACGTTTCGCAATCTCTCCGACGACGAGATTTCCCATTTCGTGCATGCGGTGAAACCCTTGGATCGCGCGGGAGCCTACACCGTGGACGGGCCGGGCAGCCTACTCGTCGCCCGCTACGACGGGTGCTATCAGAATGTCCTGGGGCTTCCCATCGTCCGGCTAGACCGCTTGTTGCGCGAAATCGGCTACAACCTTTTCGAACTTATGGATGGCCCTAAGTCAGTGTTTCTGTAGACTCCGCCTCGGGGAAGAACATGGCCTCCACGTACTCGGCGTGAAACGCCGGGTCGAGCGACAATTCCACGTGATCCGTGTGGCGCGCAAGCCGCTCCGCTTCCATCCTTGCCCCGCGCGACATCGCCGCCTGCCTTGCGCCCCCCAGGGAAGTATTTCGCATAAACGCCAACCGCGAAGGCGGCACGGTATTTGGGAAGAGGCCCATGCGCTGCGCATTGGCGCACCGAAGATAGTTGCCGAACGCGCCCGCAATAAGCACCTGATCGAGATCGGTGGGTTCCAGCCCCGCCTTCTTCAGCAAGATCGAAAACGCCGTGCGGATCGCCGCCGTCGCGAGTTGCACCTCGCGCACGTCGCGCTGCGTGAACGTGATGGCGCGTCCGGTTGCGGTCTCGTCGGCGCGCGCTACCACAAAGATCGCACCATCCTCATCCGACGTAACGCGCGCGCGCAACGCGGCGGGAAGCTCGTCGGGAAGGTTCTCCGGGCCGAGTAACATCCCCTGCGGGATCAGGATGCCCGAGCGGAGCAACTCCGCCACGAGATCGATCAAAGCCGACCCGCACATCCCCACCGGTTTCGTGTCGCCAATTACCCGGCGGTACGCGTCGTCCGCGAAAATGATCTCCTCGATGGCCCCTGTCGCCGCGCGCATACCGTGCGAAATGCGCGCCCCCTCGAAGGCGGGCCCCGCCGCGCACGACGCCCCCAGCATGCGGCCCTGATGGCACAAGACCAACTCTCCGTTCGTGCCGATGTCCACCAGCATGGACGTCAACCCCGCCTGAAAAATGCCCGTAGCCAGCAAGCCGGCGACCGTGTCGCCACCGACAAACCCGCCAATCACGGGGAAGATGTACGCATCCGCGGCAGGGTGGATCGCGATTCCCAATTCAGAAGCCCTGACCAGCAGCCCCGATCCGACGGATGGCGTGAAGGGTAGTTCGCCCAAGGCCGACGGGTCGAGCCCTGCCAGAAGGTGCTGCATCGTCGTGTTGCCCGCGAACGTGGCGTGATACACCGCATGCGCGCCGATGCCGCCGATCGACACCAACTCGGCAATCATCTCGTTCACAGCGGCAATAATGGAGCCGTGAAGCTCGCCGAGTCCGTGTGCGTGTTCGCGCACGTGGAGAATGCGCGACACGACATCGTCCCCCCATGGGATCTGCGGATTCATCCGCGAGGTCTGCGCGATCAAGGCCCCCGAATTCAGATCGAGCAAGGTTCCCACGAGCGTGGTCGTGCCGATATCGAACGCGACAGCAAAGCACGCCGACGTCGTGTCGCCCGGTTCGAAGTCCAGCAGGCGCCCGTCGGCCAAGACCAAGGTCCCGGTGAAAGCGCCTTCCCGCATGCGCTTGGGAAGCCGTTGCAGCGTCGCGAGGTCGGCCGTCAACGGACCATGTGCCCGGTTGATTCGCGGGAAATCGGCGCTGTCGTCCTCCAGCGATGGACGCGGCAGCTCGACATACAGTTTTCGGATTTGAGGATCTTCGGACTCAATTGCGTGATGAGACGATTCCCCAAGGATCTTATACGCGGACCCGAGTAGAGAGGTTTGCGGTATCTCAATCGTCATCGGCTGGGAAATGTGCGTCTGGCAGGCCAACCGTATCCCCGCGGCCACATCCTCGGGCGGTAGCACAATCGACTCGGAATCGTTCGGCGCCGACGCGCCGCTCGCGATACGCACTCGGCACTTGCCGCAGGTGCCCTGCCCTCCGCAAGGGTAATCGAGCTGAATCCCGGCACGCGCCGCGGCCTCCCGCACCGCAACCCCCGGCGACACGCGCGCCTTCTTCCCCTGAGGTTGAAAGGTGACTTCGATTCCCTCGGTCATGCAACTCCCCTCGAATCACGCCCGCACAAGGCATGTACGTTGTGGCTATCTCCCAAGAATACTTTCGCGGTCTACCGTCATCAAGCGAAGGGAAAAACGGAACGGCCTCGCCGCGCGCGCATTCCGCGATTCCCGCTTTTCATTCCTTATCCGCGTCACCCGTGGCGAAGGCTCTTTTCGGTCGCGGCTATGCCAAGTGGGCCAGCCCATAGTCGGTGAGGTCGTTCAACGTGTCGAAGATGGCCTCCGGCTGAAGCGCTTCCAACTCCGCCCGCGTGTTATACCCGGTAGTCACGCACAGACAACGCGCGCCCGCGGCCCGTGCGGCCAGCACGTCGAAACTCGTGTCGCCGATGAAATAGAGCTCGCGCGGCGTGACGCCCTGCATCTCCGCGCTGCGCGCCACCGCCTCGGGATGCGGCTTTGGATGCGTGATGTCCTCCGGCCCAAGGCGCGTCGCGAAATAGTCGAGCACACCCAAATGCTCCAAGATCACTTCGCAAAAGTGGCGGCGCTTCGAACTCGCGAATCCGAGTGTGATGCCCGCATCCGCGAAACGGCGCAGCGATTCCGCCGCTCCCGGCAACAGAAACGTCTTTTCGCAACAGACCGTCGCGTAATACTCCCGATACACCCGCGCGCACTCGTTCGCGTCGATGGTCGCAAACTGTTCGAATTGCTGTTCGAGCGTAAACCCGATGCTCTTCACGACCGCGTCGCGCGGCGGACGCGGCATCTCCAACACGTCGAACGTGTGCATGAACGACTCCACAATCGCGTCCGTCGAATCGATCAACGTCCCATCCAAATCAAATACCGCAGCCTTGATCACGTCATCTCTCCAGTTAGACAGAGGGGAAGTGCTTTGGGAGGGGTCTGGGGAACCCTTTCTTTCAAGAAAGGGTTCCCCAGGCTCTTCTCACGAAATCCTCACGCGGCGGCCTTCCACGCGGACGCGGCCTTCCGCAATCAGTTGAATGGCCTTAGGGTAGAGTTCCCGCTCCTTCGCTTGCACCCGCTCCGCAAGCGTATCCGGCGTGTCGTCTTCCAGCACCGGCACCGACTCCTGCAAGAGGATGGGTCCCTCATCGTACTTCGCGTTCGCAAAGTGCACGGTACACCCCGACACCTTCGCGCCGTAGGCCAACACCGCCTCGTGCACGTGATGCCCGTACATCCCCTTGCCGCAAAACGAAGGGATCAATGCGGGATGCACGTTGATCACCCGATTCTCGAAATCGGCGGGAATATCCAACAAACTCATAAACCCCGCCAACACGACGAGATCCGCGTTGTGCTTTCGCACT
>JBAZRU010000091.1:0-6990 GCA_041662805.1 Candidatus Hydrogenedentales bacterium
TACTTCAACCCGGGTGTGAATTGCGTGCGCCACGCCGTGGCACTTGACGAAAGGCGCGCGGGATTTCGCTCTAACGTATATCTGGACAAGGGAGAATTGCAGCCGGACGGCTCGCCCAAGGTCATGAATGTGTGGTTCCCGGGCGTGCACTCCGACATCGGCGGGGGCTATCCCTTCGAGGATGCCGGACTGGCCATGGTAGCTTTTCATTGGATGGTCATGGAAGCCGAGAAACTCGGCATGAAGATCAATCAGGCGTCGTTCGAGCAGATCTTGAAGAAGTGCCCACCGAATTCGATGGCGACGCTACATGAATCGCTTACCGGTGTTTGGAAGGCAATCGAGTATCTACCCGCGCGCCGCTACAACTGGGATAAGCATGAAACCGAGTGGCGATACCGGCCGAATAAGCCACGGCGGATGAATGTTACCAAGGACTATCTGCATCAGAGTGTGCTGCACAGGGTGACTCACGATAGTGCTTATTGGCCCGCGCCTATTCCCAAAATGAAAGTGGAAGAGATCAAAGAACACTATGACATTGTTTAGCTGTGCCTCCCCAGAATCTATCCGGCACAGATTGGCGTGTCTTTTGAGTGCCATCCTACGGTAATCACCAATTCAACTCGATGTTCCGAATCCTGTCCAAGATCGTAAGTCCTTGGTTGACAATAAGGACCAGTATTCAGGAAGTAAAGGCCGCGAGTTCGACTCGCACCCTCGCTAACTTACGGACTCGACCGGCTTCTTTGAGCATACGCCTGCAATGCACTGGTCTTCGCGAATGACTTTGCGGGGGCCGCCGTCGAGGCTGGTGGACCAGTCTTGCGGGGCAGCATTGGCCTCGAAGCTGTCGAGTATGCCGAGCGCTTTGGCGCGGTCATAGATGAGCTGCCAGCCGCATTCGAGGTCTTCACGGACTTCGCACTTGCCATCGCGCGAACCGCCGCACGGGCCGTTGAGCAGACGTTTGGCGCAACGGGTGAGCGGGCAAATCCCGGCGAATTCTCCGAGGCGGCACGAGCCGCATCCGGCGCACTTCTCCGACCAGACGCCTTGCGATTCGAGGATGCCGATGAATTGCGTGTTCAGGCCGGGGTAGACCGGAGTGTTGGGAAAGCGTTCGGCCAGGGCTTGCACGCCCGCGCCGCAGCCGAGCGAGCATATGGCATCGTATTCGGCCACTCGGGAGGCGAGGATATCGATGAAGGCATCCTCGCACTGGCGCTCGATGGTACACTCGTCCACCTTCACGTCGCCGCGCCCGATAAGCTTGAGCGACATGCGCAGGGCGGATCCCAATATGCCTGCCTCGCGTTCACCGCCGGCCAGGCAGACGGTGACGCAGGTGCCGCACCCGACAAGCAGGATGCGGTCGTGTTTCTTCACCATGTCGCGAATTTCAGGTATTCGTTTGCGATCGGCAACTATCACCGTTTTTCTCCCGCGATGGCCAGTTCGGCCTCTTCGCCCATTTCCCGGATGGAACGTTCCACATGCTCACGGCGTGCGCGCAGGGGACTGGGTCCGAGCTTCGCTATCCGTTCGCTCATCAAGGTGACAATCTCGGCGAAACGAGTCCCTTCCGCCGAAGACAGGTTGAACATCTCCAGACGCTCAGGCTCGATACCGATTTCGCCGAGCATCTGCTGGGCGCGTTCGACGCGGCGGCGCGCGCGGAGGTTGCCCTCCTGGAAGTGGCATCCGCCTTCAAGACAGCCCGCTACAATCACGCCGTCCACGCCGCGCTCAAAGGCGGCCAGCAGGTAATTGACTTCAATCTTGCCCGTACACGGCAGGCGCAACACGCGCACGTCGCCGGGATATGTCAGGCGCATAGTGCCCGCCAAGTCAGCCGCGGCATACGCGCAATAGTGGCAACAGAACGCGACAATGATGGGTTCGTTTTCCATGGTCCTACTCTAATCCTTTGTGCCAGCGGGGCGGCGCCACTCCAACCCGTTCGAGGTATTCGGCTTCCATGGGTTCCGAAGCCGGGCCATCCAGGAGCAGATAATCGAGCGCGCGCAGAATCTGCGTGTCGAGATAGTTGCGCAACTGGATGGCCTTGGCCGGGCATTCGGCGCTGCAACTGCCGCAGCCCATGCAAGCCACGCCCTGGATCTCCGCCTTGTTGCTTTGCCCCACCTCAGGGGCGTGATAGGGGCAGACGCGGACGCACGTCATGCACGAGATGCACTTGTCCGGGTCCACCCACGCCACCTGCCCGCTGACGGGCATAGCCTTCCGCGACAAAATCGAAGCCGCGCGCCCGGCAACAGCATTGGCCTGCGATATTGTCTCACCGATGCTCTTCGGGGCGTGGGCCGTGCCGCACAAGAAGATGCCTTCGCTGGCGAAATCCACGGGCCGCAACTTGACGTGGGCTTCAAGGAAAAAGCCGTCGGCGTTGAGCGGCACACGCAGCAGTTCGGAGAGTTCGCCCCGGTCGTCTTGCGGTACTATCGGAGCGGCCAGCACGACCATATCGGGCGATACTTCGAGCGCCCGGCCGAGCGCCGGTTCTTGAACACGGACGCGAAGGGATCCGTTCAACGTGAGTTTCGGTGGCTGTTCGGCTTCATAGCGGATAAACAGGACGCCCTTCTCGCGGGCTTCGCGGTACGCGGCTTCGCGGAATCCGTAGGTGCGGACGTCGCGGTACAGGACCATGATCCGCGCATCGGGATAAAGCTTCTTCAACTCAAGCGCGTTCTTCACGGCCGTTGTGCAGCACACGCGGCTGCAATAGGGCCGTTCTTCGTTGCGTTGCTCGACGCACTGGATCATCACGACCGTGGCGTTCTTCGGCAACTTAGCCGCGCCCCGGTTCAGGCGTTCTGACAGTTCAAGCTGCGTCAGAACCTTGTCGCTCTTGCCATAGCCGAAGGTCTGGGGCTTGTGCTCGTTCGCGCCTGTGGCCACAACGACCACGCCGTGCTTGACCTTCTTCGCGCTGCCGCTGGCCGCGATCTTGGTCGAGAACGCGCCAATGTGGCCTTCGACTTCCGAGACCTTGGCATTCATATACACGTTAATGAGCTTGTTGGATGTCACTTTCGCGATAGTCTCGACAATGAAGTCCTGAACATTATCGCCGTCGAGCGTGCGGTGGACGCGCCGTGCGACGCCGCCAAGCGCATCGGACTTCTCGACCAGATGCACCGGGAAACCCTGATCCGCGAGGGCCAACGCTGCCGTCATGCCAGCGATACCGCCGCCCATGATAAGGGCTCCCTTATTTACAGGGACGGTCTCTTCCGCGAGCGGGAGCAACTCGGTGGCTCGCGCGACGATCATGCGCACCAATTCGCACGCCTTGTTCGTGGCCGCTTCGGGGTCGCCCGCATGCACCCACGAACACTGCTCGCGGATATTGGCCATTTCGAGCAGATAAGGATTCAGCCCGGCGTCCCGCAGGGTGTCGCGGAAGATCGGCTCGTGCGTGCGCGGGGTGCAGGACGCCACCACCACACGGTTGATGCGGTGTTCGGCAATGACCTGCTTCATGCGCGCCTGACTGTCATCCGCGCAGGTATAGATCGTGTGATCGGCGAAGACGACATTGGGCAGCGACCGCGTCTGTTCGACGACTTTGGCGACATCCACCACGGACGCGATATTGCTGCCGCAATGGCATACAAACACGCCCACCCTCGGCGGCTCGTCGGTAATGTCGCGTTCCGGGGGATAATGCTTGGTGTGGACCTGCGATCCTCGCGCGGATGCCAACAGGGCCATCGCGCGAGCGGCGGCGCCGCTCGCCTGCATGACGGTGTCGGGAATGTCCTTGGGTTCCTGGAAAGCGCCGCCAACGAAGACGCCGGGACGCGAGGTGTCCATGGGGCGCAATTCGGAGGTTTGCGCGAAGCCCCATTTGTTCAGGGCGACGCCAATGTTCTCCGCTTGCTCTTGCAGGGCTTCGCTGGGCTCAAGGCCGAGCGAGAGCACGACCATATCGAATTCTTCTTCGACCTGCTTGAGGTCCGGCCCGAAATAGCGGAGCGCCAAGTTCTTCGTATCCGGCATCTCAATGGTGCGCGAAATGAAGGAGCGCACATAGCGGATGCCGACCTCATTCTTCGCGCGCTCATAGTAACGGTCAAAGTCCTTGCCGAAAGCGCGCATATCGAGGAAGAAAACCGTGACGTCCAGACCCGGATTGTGCTCTTTCGCGAGGATGGCTTCCTTAGTGGCCGCCATGCAACACACAGACGAACAGTAGTCGTTGCCGCAGCCCGAGTCGCGCGAGCCAACGCACTGAATGAAGGCCAGGCGCTTGGGCGTCTTGCCGTCGGACGGACGCAGGATGTGGCCTTGCGTCGGGCCGGAGGCTGAAAGAACACGCTCGAACTGAACATTCGTGACGACATTTTTGGCGTAGCCGAAACCGAACTCGCCGCGCTGCGAGCCGTCAAAGGCGTCGAAGCCAGGAGTAAGCACCACCGCGCCGACTTCCAGTTCCCGCGTGGTCGCCGTCTGGTTGTGCATGATGGCGCCGGCTTTGCACGCCTCGACGCAGCGCATGCATTCGCAGCACATGCCGCAATTGAGACAGCGTTGCGCTTCGAGTCGCGCCTCTTCGGGAGTGTAGGTGTACTCGACTTCCTGGAAACCCTTCACGCGTTCAGCGGCGGACAATTCGGATTGCGGTACGCGGTCCGAGTCGCCCAGTTTCTTCTTGAGTTTTTTCAGGTCCGTTTCGCTGAGCGGGTTGATGGACTCGCGCCGCTTCTCAAGGCCGGTATCCAGCGGCTGGCCGGAGAGGAAGTTGTCGATTCCTTTGGCGGCACGCTTTCCGTGTGCGATGGCATCAATCACGCTCGAAGGGCCGACCACGACGTCGCCACCGGCAAATATGCCCTTGCTGGGCGTGGCCATCGTCAGCTCATCGGCCACGATAGTGCCCCAGCGCGTCGTTTCGAGACCAAAGTGCTCAATCAGCTTGCGATCCACCGACTGGCTCACCGCCGGAATCAGCGTGTCGAGCGCGATTGTAAATTCAGAGCCATTGAGGGGGACGGGGCGGCGGCGGCCGCTGGCGTCGGGCTCGCCCAGTTCCATGCGGATGCACTCGATGGAGCGTATCGCGCCGCTTTCGGCGATGACTTTGACGGGCGCGGCCAAGTACTGGATGTCCACCTTCTCTTGAAGGGCGGCTTCGATTTCGGCGGCGTCCGCGGGCATTTCCTCGCGCGTACGGCGATACAGGATCGCGACCTTCGCCGCGCCCAGGCGCACGGCAGTGCGCGCAGCGTCAATGGCGGTATTGCCGCCGCCCACGATGACGACATTCTTGCCTAGGCCGGTGTCTTCACCCAGCGCGTACTTGCGCAGAAAATCGATGCCGTGAATCACACCTTGGCAGTCCTCGCCTGGGATGTCCAGTTTGTTGCTTTCGTGCGCGCCTGTAGCGATAAAGACGGCGTCACACGTCTTACGGATATCGCCGACGGAAATGTCTTTGCCAACAGCCGTCTTCGGCCTGAACTCGACGCCCATCTTGCGCATGCCCGAGAGATCCGTTTCCAGGATATCCGCAGGCAGGCGGTAGTCGGGGATGCCCACGGACAACATGCCGCCCAGCACGGGCAGGGACTCGAACACCGTCACTTTGTGTCCCGCCAGCGCCAGGAAATGGGCCGCGGCCAATCCGGCAGGACCGGAACCCACGATGGCGACTGCTTTTCCGGAAGCAGGGATGTTGGCAGGCGGCGTGAATTCGGGAAACAGATCCATGGCGAAGCGTTTGAGGCCGCGGATATTGATTGGATCGTCAATGGCGCCGCGGTTGCAATTCAACTCGCACGGGTGGAAGCACACGCGTCCGCAAATGGACGGCAACGGATTCTCCCGGCGGATCACTTCGGCGGCTTCCTCGAACCTGCCCGCTGCAATGAGGGCGACATAGGCCTGCACGCTCGAGTCAATCGGGCAGCCGGAGCTACACACCGCACGGCCTCGCTTGAGGATGACGTGGGCATTCGGCGCGGCCTGGGCATACACGCGGTCGATAGCCTTGCGTGTGCCGAGTTGGGCGTCGAACTGGCTCTGAATGGTGATGGGGCACACTTCCGTGCAATCGCCGCACATGGTGCACTTGTCGATGTCCACGTAGCGCGGGCGCTGGATAACCGTAGCCTTGAACTGGCCTGGATCGCCCTCCAGCTTGACGACGTCGCTCATCGTAAGCACGTCGATATTCGGATCGCGCAGGCATTCAACCAGCTTCGGCGAGATGATGCAGGTCGCGCAATCGCCTGTCGGGAAGGTCTTGTCCAGGCGCGACATGCCGCCGCCTACGGCTGCTTTGTCTTCTACAAGATAGACGTGAAAGCCTGCCGCCGAAAGATCGAGCGACGCCTGAATGCCAGCCACACCCGCGCCGCACACGAGGACGGATCCGCTGGGCTTCCGCGTTTCAGTTTCCGAGATGGGGAGCGAAGATGTTTCCATTGTCATGACCTTCCACCGGCCAGGCTGGGCGCGGCGGCGCTTTTAGGGAACAACGAGTCGGCGCTGATTGTCAGGGCGTCTATCCCGAGGTCGCTCGGAGAAAGCCCCAGGGCCAGCCCCAGGAACTGGGTGATATAGACGACCGGTATGTCGGGCAGTGCGTGCTTGGTTTCCGGCTGGCGGAAGTCCAGGTTCAACTGGCACAAGGGGCATGCCACCACGAGACAATCCGCGCCCGCGCGATGGGCCATGGACAGTATCTGGCTGCCCAGACGATTCACGATGCTGGTCTTGCTTAGGGAAAGGCTAGCCCCGCAGCATTCCGTCTTGAACGGCCAATCCACGGCTTCCGCGCCCGCCGCCTTAACCAATTCGTCCATGCACGTGGGGTGCTCGGCATCTTCAAATGCCACGACCTCGGGTGGGCGTGACAGAAGGCAACCATAATAGGAAGCAACGCGCAAACCCCTTAGAGGGGTCTGAATTCGCTTGCGCATTTCGCGTACGCCGAAGTCGTTGACGAGCACATCGAGA
>JBAZRU010000091.1:7000-14667 GCA_041662805.1 Candidatus Hydrogenedentales bacterium
GACCTTCACCGCGCCGTCATACGGCTTCTCGGTGATTCGCTCGGCGCGGGCTTTCTCGGCGGCATCCCGATTCACCGTGTGGTTGGCCGTCCGCAGCCGCGCATAACACGATGCGCATGCCGTCAGGACTTCCGAGAAGCCTGCCGCCTGGGCCTTCTGAAGGTTCATCACGGGCAGCGCCACCGCCAGCGACGCGTTACTCGAATGGGCTGGCGTGGATCCGCAGCAGACCCAATCGGGAATGTCGGTCAACTTGATACCCAAAGCAGCGCACAGAGCGCGCGTGGACTTGTCGAAGTCCCATGCCGTGGATTCGAGGCTGCATCCGGGAAAGAATGCGTACGACAGCGTCTCGGCCTTCACCGTTTCTTTTCCTCCACTTCGGCCCGCTTAAATGCCTTGCGTACGTCCTTCGCGCTCCGGGAGAAGTGCGGCAGGAAAGACAGCTTGTGTTTCGCCAGCATGCGGGGAACTTTGTCGACATCGGCAAACAGGTCGCGGCTGGCGAGCTTATAGAGGGCCATCATACCTACCTCGAATACGCGGCCATGCCAGCGGACGCTCGTCAAGAAGGCTTTGTTGAAACTCTTGCCGCGCGTGTCGGTAACGGTGGTCTTGCACTCGACGGCCATCATGCGCAACACATCCATTACGGCGGCGACATCAATTTCCATGGGGCAGCGCGTCGTGCAAGCTTCGCAAGAGGCGCACGCCCAGATGGCCTGGGATTCGAGGACCTCGTCTTTGGCGCCGAGATGAATCAGGCGCATAATCTGACTCGACATGACATCCATGTCGGGGCCGACGGGGCATCCCACCGAACACTTATGGCATTGCAGGCACGCACCGACGGGAGAACCGCTTCGGTGTTCTACCTCGTTCAGCAGTGCGGCATCCGTCCATTCAAGCGTCTTGTTCATGGCAATTATTCACCTACCTCGTCGGTCTTGGTCTGTTTGCCCTTCTTGATCGGAACCACCTTCTGATAAACCTGTTCCGGCCGCTTGATGATGCCGTCAACCGTAAGAAGGTCCCGTTCGAGCTGGATTCCAAACAACCGCTCATTCTCGCGCAGATAGGGCAGTATCAACTGCCAATCATCCGAGGTGAGGGCCGTGTACTTCGCGCCGTTCAACTGCTCCTCGACGAGGGTCCGGTGCGGGTCGCGCACGTAGATGGCGCCGCCGGAGGCCAGGGAGAGAAGGTTGCCGCCGGGATAGGGCATCTCCATGGGAACCGCGTTGCCGTCCTTGTCGAACCGCATTCCGTTGACGATAACGAAGCCACCCCCTTCCAGAGGGTCGCCTGCCATGAACGATTCCGCCATGAAGTCCAGCGCCGAACCGTTGATGACGACGCGGGGCGCGCCCACGGCATTGACCAGAGGACGGCCTGCCGTGTTTCCCATGACGTAGATGGCGCCGCCCTTCGCTCCATAGAGGAAGGTCTGGCCGGCGTCTCCGTAGATAACCATCTTGCCGCGTTTGGTGATTTGTCCGACTTGATCTTGCGCGTTGCCATGGACATGGACTTCAAGTCCGTCCATGCCAGAGCCGAGGTAGTCGCCGGGATTGTCGTAGCAATCCACGCGGAGGCCGTCGCTCTTCGGGCCGAAGCCGGCCGCGTGAAAGCGCGTCCCGCGCGAATTGTAGTGGATGAGGTGGCGCCAGCCCACGTTGTAGGCGTCCACCGCGAGGCGGGCGTCGCAATCGGCGCCCTGCGGTTCAAAGCCGCGCGCGTCAATGAGCAACGTGCGTTCTTCAGCCTTGGGAGCGCGAAGCTGGGTGCGCGTGTCCCACGTGATGCGGCGGTAGACGCATTCACGCGCATCGTCAAAGAGCGGCTGCCGCGAGAAGATCTCTTCCAGGCCTTGCCGGAGAATCGTAAGCAGAGCGCTGCGCTTCTTCGTACCGGTCGGATAGCGGCGGTCCGTCAGACGCGTCAACACGTCGATGCCAATTTGCGGCGTCCGGGACGCGGTCTTCGATGCCACCTCGGCCACCGCGTTGCGGAGCCGGTCAAAGTCCATGCCGCCGAATGCGCCACGCAGATAGAGGAACAAGGCATCGGCATCGTCGTCGTGGATAGCGCGCTCGATCGCCGACGCGTCTTGCGCGTTCGGCGTGGATAGGGCCACGGGTACGGAGAGATCGCAGTGGACCTGATCGCGCCACGTTGACACGGGAACACCGAACTTGTCGCTCGTCGACAAGCGGTGGCGCCCTGTGCCGTTGCCGTTGCCGTTGCCGTTGCCGTTGCCGTTACCGTTACCGTTTCCGTTGCCGGATGCCGCGGCGTCCGGCACGATGTTGAAAAGGAATGCCCCGCCGTCGTTGTAACTGCCGCCACGGGCATTCCAGTATTGGTCGGCCACGGGCATGAACCGGGGATCTTCTTGATTCAGGCCGGCCAGGGTTGCGTCAATGGCCTGTTTCTCCGAACAAATCAGGCCGATGGAGACGTCCTTGCCTTCCTGCAAAGCGAACACCTGGGGCCGCAGCATCGCGGTGTCCGTAATGCCCAGCAGTTGGAAACCCTTCTTCGCGGCCAGCGTGCGCGCGATAATGAAAAACCACGGGCCGTCCGGCGAGCCGTGCATGTGCGAGGCCTGGATCTGGCGATAGACGTGCTGTCTGGCCGAGGGCAGTCGGTCGAAATCCAGTTCCGTAGTCGGCGCGAGCGCTTCGATAATGTACTCGACCGGGTACTTGTATACGCGGTGCATCAGGTCGAACAGCATCACCGAAACCTCGGTGTCCGTCAGGAACCGGGGAAACAGACTCCGCTGCGCCAGATACTCGCACACGGAATGGTAATTGGCGAAGTCTCCGTTGTGCACGAGGGCTTCGTGCATGCCGATGAACGGATGCGCGCCGCCCGGATGCCACACGCGGCCGCGCGTAGGATATCGCTGGTGCGCGATCCAGACATGGGCGCGCACGTCTTCCAACTTGTAGTACTGAACCGAGGCTTCGGCAAAACCGACGATCTTGACGATGATGAGGTTGCGCGCGTGCGACATCACGAACGCACGCTTCTCGCCGAGCGAAGCATAGAACTCGTCGTTGAGATTCGAAGAGTTCTGGAAAACGAATTCGTCTTCGATTTCCTCTTCGGTCAGTTTCTTGAGGCCCTTCTCCTCCGCGAATCGTGCGAGAACGTCCTTCTTGACGCGCACAAAGTAGCGCGCGACATCGGGCGGGCGGATTTCCAATAACGGTACGTCGCGATAGTCGTCCACCGTGGGGATCAGGCCGCCATTGAATACCTCGAAATACGGCTCGATGTACTTCTTCTCGATGGCCTCACGGGCGGTAGGGTCAAGGAGCGAAATCTGAAGGATATAAGCCTCGTCGAGGACTTCGCGCGAAACGCCCATATCTTTGGGAACGAGGCCGCATGCGGCGATTCCACCGCCTTTGCCGTTGCCCCGGTTGCGCATCTGGATGGAGGGTTCGTAGATGTGTTTGCCGCGCACGGGGATCGTACACGCGAAACCCGTCACGCCGCATCCGCCTTCCGCTTCGGGCGATTTCCGGAACGAATCGTCCCGGGGACGAAGCGGGGCGCGGGCGCGCATCATGGCCTCTACTCGCTCAAGAGCCTCCATATGGATGTCAATCGTATTCATCGCTATCCTTCGGCTGCATTTTCATAATCGAGGTGGGTCAGAAGATCGGTGCGTCCGCGCAGTGCGGCCACGGAATCCAGGCCCAGACGATAGAGAATGTCCACCAGCACTTCCCGCCATGCGGCGTACATGTTGACAAGCCGCTGCGTGCACCACTCGATGGTGACCATTTCGAGCAACTCATGATCCGTCGTACAAATGCCGCGCGGGCAGCCGCGCCCGCTTTCGCAACAGCCGCATCGGATGCATTCGAGGGCCACCAGTTCGGCGGTGCCAATAACCGCGCCGTCCGCGCCCAGGGCAATGGCCTTGGCCACATCGGCTGGAGTACGGATGCCGCCGCTGGCGATAAGGGTGATCTCGTCACGGGCGCCTTCGTTTTCAAGAAACTGGTGACACGTATTGATGCCGTATTCGATGGGCATCGCGATGTTCTTCTTCGCGATGTTGGGGGCCGCGCCCGTGCCGCCGTAGCTGCCATCGATGTGCACGATGTGGGCGCCCGCGCAATACACGCCCACGGCAACCATGTCCACGTCCGCCGGAGTGGACACCTTGGCGGAGAGCAATGCACGCGGGTTGATATGGGCGATCCAGTCGAGGTGCTTCTTGTGATCTTCGATGGAGTACACGCTGTGGAAAGGGAACGGCGAGAACAGCGAGGTACCGACAACTGCCTCGCGCATGGCCGCCACTTCGGGCGTGTTCTTGTCGCCGAGCAGATGGCCGCCCAAACCCGGCTTGGCGCCTTGGGCGTACTTGAATTCGACTATCCGCGCGCGCTTGACGGTTTCCTCGCGAACGCCGAACAGGCCCGTCGCCACCTGAGTGATCATGTGGTCCGCGTAGGGGATCATGCGATCCGGGTAACCGCCTTCACCGGTACAACTGAAAGAATTCCACGCCTTGGCCACGCGCGCCTTGGCGAGCAGCGCCCGGATGTTCGTCGAACCGAAGGACATGCCGCCGCCGTACCACGGGACATCGATCTTGACCTTCGGACGTCCATCCTTGCGGCGGTTCAAGAGAAGGTCTGTCGAAATGTCTTCGCGCCGCAAATCCTTCGGGGGCGTTTTGGTGAAACGGAAGCGGAGCTTGTCGAATCCGCCGCCCGATGCGCCCACTTCGCATTCGAGATGCGCGGGAGGGCGCTGGCCCGTCTCCGCCATGGCCCACGTGCTGGCGAGCAGATCGGGCGTCCACCGGAAATCGCCCATGGTTTCGAACACCGGATTGCCGGACAAGAACAACGCTCCCGACGGGCACGCCGAGATGCAGTAGTGATCCGTCTTCTCGCAATCCGGCCCAATACAGCGGTAGTCGAAGGGGCGGATTGGCGCACGATACCCTGCGGGGCGTTTGTGGACGCCATTCGGGCAGAGGCTGACGCATTTGCCGCAGGCCATACAACGGGACTCATCGCGATAGACGCGGAACTTGCCGATTTCGTTGCGATAGCGCGGCGGCGCGGGAAGGACTTCGCGCCGGACTTCCGCGTACTGAGGATTTGTAGAAAACTCCTCCGCCGATTCCGGACGGCTGGATGTGATCGTGCTCATTCCCGTCTATACTCCATCTTTGCGCTTGCCGAACAGACGGCCGAAGGTCGCGGCTTCCAGGTCTTCGAAGAACATGCAGCGTCCCGTCTCGCCACGAAGGCGGCGCACTTCGCGGATGCCCATGGCGCCGAGCATTTCAAGCAATTGGTTCATCCAAGCGCCCATCATATTCACGATGCGCTGGGCGCCGTAGGCTTCCTCAAAATCCGCCATGTGCGTCGGGCATTCTTCGCCGCGCGTGCATTCGCCGCACAGGCGGCATTCGAGCGCGATCATCAACGGCAGGTCAATGGCTACGAGGTCCGCCCCGCAGATAATGGCCTTCGCTACGTGCTCGGCTTGGGCGATGCCGCCCGATGCAACCAATGTGACCTCGTCGCGTATGCCTTCTTTCACCAAGGCGCGGTGAATTTCACGGAGGACATCCCGCATGTGGCGCGAACCCGAATCTGCGTGTTCGCGGCCATGCGGATCGAATACGAGATGGACCACTTCGGCCCCGTCCCGCGTCAACTGGCACACTTGGCGTGCGGCGTCCGGCGTGACTTCGAGGCGGATGGCTACAAGGCGATTCGGATTTTCCGCCTTGACCCGCGCCTGAACGTCAATGACGCTTTCGCCGTAGGGAACCATGATCATAGAGGCAGTGCTGCGGCCAATGGCATTTCCTTCGTACATAGGAATGGCACATCCCCCATCCAGCGAAATGCCTTCGGGAGTGGCATCGGCGTCCACGACGAATAGCGTGCCCAGGGTAGCCGCCGCCTTGGCCACCGAGCGGACCACCGCACCCTTCTGGAAACGCAGTGGGACGGACTCGAAGATGACGGGAATGGGGATCTCCATCAAGGTCGGCGGCGTGGCCGTCAATTTTCCGTCGTCAAAGGCAAGATAAGGCAGCTTACGGCCAATGTCCACGCTGGTGCTGATGTACTCGCGCCCGTGAATGCCGTCGCGCGTGGGGCGGACGATTTCCGACATGTCCGTCCACATCGAGTCGAAATCAGGGCCGGAAAAGGGGCCTCCATAACCGGAGCCGGACACGGGGATGTTGCCCGTCTCGGCTTGATACCAGTTGGACATGATAATTTCGGGCGTGTAGTAGTCGTCGCCGAGTCGCTGGTATTCCGGATTCACGACGCGTGTGAGGATGCCTTTCGTGCAGCTCTGCACGCAGATCAGGCAGCCTTTGCATTGGTAGATGTAATCGAGATAGCCGATTTCCTCGTGCAGCGTGTCGGCTTCGTCGCGATAGAATCCGTACACACAAGAGCGTTTGACGCAGTTGTGGCAGCTTGAACAATCTTCGCGCCAATCGATGATGCCTAGCTTTCCCACGGGCCGTTGGCGGGGCGGAGCGGGGTGCGTATGTATGTGGTATTTGGCGGGCACGGTTAACGGGCCTCCAATCCTGACCGTTGAATGACTTCGAGAGCGGCGTCTTCATCGTCATCCGCGCATATCTGAAAACCGCGTAGGCCCTTCAACGACGAGATTTGTTTAATCGTCTCAACTGCAATCTCGATACCGGCGGCGCGCTGCGCTTTCTTGTCGCCTGCGGCGGCGAGACGGTCCAGAATGGTCTGCGGCACCATCGGCAGCGGTCGCGCCGAGGCGAATGCGTTGGCCTGTTCGGAGTCGATCAGAGGCTTGATGCCGGCCAGGATGGCTGTCTTTTGCGGAAGCCCGCTTTGCGTGGCGGCATCCCACCATGCGATGAAGCGTTGGACGTCAAACACCGGCTGCGTGATAAGGAATTGCGCGCCGGCCGCGGCCTTCTTCATCGCCTTCATGATCTGCATTTCCTGGGGGTCGGCAAAGGGGGCCGCCACGCCGCCAATGCAGAACGGTCCGGCGTTCTCGATGCGCTCTTCGTTTACCACGGAGGCATCAGTCGCAAGCTTCGCCAACGCCGCGATCAACTGGACGGAATCGATATCGAACACGTTCTTGGCGGGGGGGCAAATGCCCAACGTTTGGTGCGTGCCGCTGGTGCAGAGGATGTTGCGGACTCCCAGGGCTTGCGCCCCAAGGCAACTGGCGATAAGCGCCACGCGGTTACTATCACGCGTCACGATGTGCATGATGGGCTCGGCGCCTTCGGCGGCCAGGAGGGCCGAGGCGGCCAGCGCCGACATACACACGCCATATCGGTTATCGCTCACCCCAATGGCGTGGGTCTTCCCCGCAAACCGTTTCGCGCTCGCCCGCACGGGCGCGGGGTCGCCGCTCGTGGGGGGCGTGATTTCAACTATAAGGACGGGTTCATCTGAACGTATCCGAGCTTGGAACCTGCTTTCGGTCATGGCTTGTACCTTTAGAGTGTATCCGCGTACGCTCCGCGTTGTGTTGCGGAGACAAAGGCTTTGTTGATCCCCCTGTCCTCAATCATCAAGTATCGCGCCCCCCGGCAGTCCCTATAAGGTTGACTGCACCGCGTACAGCGGGCTTTCGCCAAGGGCACATAAGTCCTTCAC
>JBAZRU010000092.1:0-14626 GCA_041662805.1 Candidatus Hydrogenedentales bacterium
CGAGCAGGCCATGAACAACCGTATCTATCGTCCGCTGAGCCGGTATACCGGCCCCGCATTGCGGACGGTGAAGCCGCTTTCGGAACGCGACTGAGGGAGAGTGAATTGCCGCCAAGATGGCGGCGGTAGAGAAAGAGCGCCCGGAGAGGCTAAGCCACCCCGGGCGTCGTTTCTTCATCGGGTTTCAGATTTGCGAGCCAGCCATGGGGGCATCACCGTCGGCGAAGTAGGTGTCCGCCACATCGTAGGCGGGAGACGCGACGATCAACGATTCAAGTTCACCTTGGGCGTAGTGACGGGCGCCCGGCTGTATCCAGATACAGTCACCAGGCTGAACTGGAACGGCTTCGCCGTCGATCACGAGTTCACCGGTCCCCTGAATCACGTAGTAGTATTCGTGCGTGTACTCATGCCAGTGTTCGCGGGCATCATGCACGCTGAGATGGGTAATGCTGACGGGTACGTCGTCGTCCTTCTTGAACAAGCGCCTGCGAAAGCCGCACGTACTCCGCTCGGATGGAACCGTGTCCGCCGACCGCTTTACGTAGCGACGTGTTTCCATGCCGCCGAAGGCCCTCGCGCCTAGTTGCCGAACAAGATGGAGTTGACCGTAATCTGAATGTCCGAGGCGTCCACCGCGCCGTCGCCGTTTACATCGGGATCCACCCGGGGATCAATCCCGCCCAGCACGGCAGATGCGATGCCCTGCAGGTCGACCGAGTTAATCTTGCCGTCCTTATTCGCGTCTGACTTCGTGTCGGGTCCGATGGTCACAATGGGCGACTGCACCACCGCGCCGCGCAAGTACTCCGGCCCAATCCAATACCCAATCGGAATGGTTGTGGGCAGGACGGTGAAGTACCATTGCTCTCCCTGCTGGGTGGCGGCGGCTGGAATGGTCAACTGATTGTTGAACGCGGGCATATGAGCATTGTCCCTGAACCACAAGATGGTGCTTGGGCCTTCGTTCAAGGAATTGTGGACGTAGTCGTAGTCGCCGAGCAGGTTGTCACTGTCGCGCGGCGGCGTTGGCAACAGCGTCAAATTCTGGGCTACTGGCAAGGTATCATCTTCATTCACGTAGAAGTAGACGATTTGACTTGCAGACAGCGAGCCAGCGGTGGCAATGAAAACAGCCTCATAGACGCCTCCGGACTTCCCGGTCGTATCCCAGCTAAATGCACCTGTGCTGGGATTGAATGATGCCCCTGCAGTGTCATAATACGGCATTGAGTAAGTCACGGTTGCCGCAGGCGACGTGGTGGCGTGCACGGTGAATTGGACGACGTCGCCCACGGAGGCGTACTGAATGGGAATCGGGTCAATCTGGATTCCGAGCGGCGGGGTGAGATCCGACAGATCCGTAGTTCTAATGGCTGAGTTCTTGATGCCGTCAATGATGTCAGTGGCGCTGTACGGAATGCCGCGACCATCCGAAATGCCAACGACGGCATTCTTCACTGTCACCAAGCCGTAGGTAATGCGGATGTGCCCGCTATAGAACAACTCGCATTGGACTGTATTGTTGTAATTCTGTCCAGGGACCGTCGCGCCAGGTCCCTCGAAAGCGGGTACGTTTTCAAAAGTGACAACCATGCGGTCGTCCATGAACCGCCCCCAGACCTGTCCGCCTGCAGTGGGATCGAGGTCGGAGAACAGGAACGATATGCGCGGCCACTCGAAATGCTTGTCGTACGAGGGTGGGAAGTTGGGGTCGCTGAAGATGGCGTAGCGCTCCACGCTGGCGGTGATGCACCCGTTCGCGGAGACAGTCAGTTCCGAGAAGAGGTTGCCGAAGAAGGGAAAGGGCGCTCCCGTGTCGAAGACAATGGACCCGTCATCCGTCATGGGAAGGTTGATAATGTTCTCTTTCGCGATAGGCAACGAAGCGGCATCGTCAACCGTCGCACCGTACGTGGTGTGATTGAAATAGTCTTCGGGCCTGCCGGACAGGGCACCCGTCAGCAGATTGCCTTTGGGCGCGATCATAATTTGCTTGTAGGCAAGGTCGCTTCCATTGGTGTAATTCTCGCTTAGATAGTCGATATCTAAGCCGACGATCACGCGGGCAAAGAGCGCCTCGTTTTCAGCGTCAGAGCCGGCGTTGGGGAACAAGCCATAGTAAAGCTCGGTGCCCGACGCGAAATTGCCATCGACATATTCCGTGGAACCGTCAACAACGGTGGCAACGAGTGTGCCGTTGCCTACCGACGTTGGGAAGCTACCGATCTTCCGCACGATCTTGACGCCCGTGAAGGTGCCGAAGTCAGGGTTCTGCCATGACAGGGCAACGCGGTTGTTGCGCGCGCTGGAACCTTGGGCGCGGAAATCGCGTAGATACCCTTCCGGGGTCATGATTTCAGTCGCGAACAGGGCACTCCGGATTGGCTGTATGCTGACTCCGAGATTGAGTGCTGCTTGAATCATGGCAGTACCGAATTCGGCGTAGTCGGTGGACGAATTTAGGAGATTCGTCTGCACTTCATACATCACTTTTGAGGCATCTGCGATGCCAAGGGCGCCAACGGTGTACCCGTTAAAAGTGCCTCCGTCCGTGATCAAGTAACACAGCTTATTTCCGACGCCGCTATTGATGTGAACGCCGCCGTTGTCTCCAGAGCCTACATAGTATAGGGGGCTATAGTAGCGGTCCGGGTCGCCAAATTCCGGCGGATTCTTCATGTTGCGATTGGCGCCGCCGGGCAAATCCTCGGCGTGACGCCAACGGGCCCAAGCGCTGTCATTGCCTGCCGCATTGCTGAGGTCAACCCATTCGCCCCACATGTCGGAGAACGACTCATTAATAGCCCCTGACTCGTTGGCGTAGATCAAGTCTGAGGTGTACTGAGTAACACCATGGGTCAACTCGTGGGCGGCTACGTCGTCAGTTACGTACGAGCTTCCGAAGTACATTGCGGTGCCATCCCAGAAGGCGTTATAGAAGGGACATTCGTAAAAAGGCTCGCAGTACTGGACAGTGCCGGTAATTGTCATGCCGAAGCCGTTAATGCCGTCTCGGCCGTGCATGGTGGAATAGAAATCGTACGTGTCGCCGAAATAGTCGTAGGCATCATCCGCGTCGGGAATACCAGTAGCCGGTCCGCCTTCGACGCGCACCAAGGTTCCCGAGGAAGTGTTGTTGGCGTTGTAAATGCGCCGGTTCTTGGCTGAACAGATGAGCGACCACTGGTAGGCAATCGACCCGCTGTGGGCATCAACAAGGACTTTCTGTTTCTCCGCGACGGGGTTGCTTTCTACAACCACGGCCCATACAAGGCGCACGGGCCCAAGATTGCCGATAACGGTTGGCGCATAGATCAGGAGTTCCGGAGCCGAAGTCGAGAATTGGAGGCCGGGAAACTCGACCTGGACCGCCGCCAAGGCGGTCTGAGCAGCGGAGCCCGACGTGATCGATGGCGTAGTTGAAAGAGTCCCGGCGTACAGGCTTGGGGCCTCGCGCATGATATCGCTGTTGACGCACACGACGTCCTTGGAGGCATTCAACTGCACGATGGCGCTTGCACCGAGCACCTTGACGCCCTTGAAGGTCTGCCCGAGGCGGACGTAGGTGCGGCCGTCAATGGCAGATAGGCGCGTTGTCGTCAAGCCTACGTTGACGTTCAGTATGCCGAAGGCCTTGGCGTTCTCGTTGATGTAGCCCTTGGCCACGGCATCGGCCGCGCCCGCGTTCTTTGCGGCCGCTGAAGGGGCAAAGGAAGCGTCGGCGGGGGCGCCCAGGAAACGGATATACCCCTCGGGAGAATAGAGGGTTCGAGGTGATTCGATGTTCGCGCCACCCTGGAGGGTCTTGAGGGCTTTCAACGCATCGGGCGTCGGCGGCTGTTGCGCGTCAGCGACACCACCGAGTACAAGTGCCACCCCAAGCAATAGTGTTGCAAATGCCAGTCGGGCTCGCATTGGGATCTCCCTCCATCCAGCCACGAGTACGCGCATGCGACGAATCGACACTTGACTCATTGCAGGCCGTTTACCCACTGGCGGGCTGTCCCCAAATTCAGGTGCGTTTTAAGTCAATCCAGGGCAGGATCTTACATGCCCCACTTTCATCCGAGAAAACTGCAAATCATAAAAGCACTAGGCAGGCAAACCCACCCTAGCGGTTTACCATTTCAGAGTAAACATGGAGGACCCGACTTGTCAAGAGAAATTGCAGAATCACGCACAAGATAATGGCGAATTCTACGCAAATCGCCAACGATCTGTTTCCAGGCTCAACTCCGGGCTAACCCTTGTTCGCGCTCAATCGTACGAGGCTTCGGAGATTGCAGACGCCTATTACTTCGAGCAATGACACGCAGGAAGCCATAGCGATCACGCAGGCAGCCGCGGAGACCAGCAGCGGCTGGTGGGCGAATGCATCCGTATGGCGAAGCGCGAGGCATGCCACCGCGAGCAGGGCAGCCAGTCCACCCGACGCGCAGATAGCGCGCAGGGGGATTCTTGCGGCAAGCCGGGTACGGATTGCGCGGGTGGTCCATGAGGCGGCCAGACCGTGCGCCATGACGGTGGACAGGGCGGCGCCGGCGATTCCCAGGCCCCAAATGAGGGGGATGGCCAGAGCTGCGTTGATTACCAGCGATACGGCAATGGCGCGGCACGCGTCGCTGGCGGCTTCGATGCCAGCCAATACATGGAGGTTGAGATAGGTAACGAAGAACAGGAAGCTGCCGATGGCCAGGATATTGAATGCGAGGGGCGCCTGCAAGACGCCGTTCCGAAACAGGGTGGTGATGAATACGTCCGAAAAGCAGGCAAGGAAGATCCCCGTGGGCAGCATAAGGACGGCAGCGGCTTCGTACATGCGGGAGAGTCCGTCGGCAAGGAGATCGTTTTGTTTGCGAAGCCAAAGCGTCCGGACCATGGGCAGGAAGGGGGCAGCGCCTGCCATCATAAGGGTATAGAGGATAGTCACGGTTGGGACAGCGATCTGGTATGCACCCACGCTTCTAAGGTCACGGGTTACAAGGGTGAGTATCAAGGTGTCCACGTTGGAGAATAAGACCACGCCGCCAAAGGCAATGCTCAGGTACTTGCCGTGGACAAACGAATCACGCAGGAGATCGGGGCGCCATGAGAGTGGGGCGCGGAGCAAGCCTTTGTAGGACACGAAGATTGCCAGCAATTGCAGAGCCGTTGCGGCAACGGCTCCCAACACGTACGCGGGGGCAACGCTGGCGAGGCCTCCTCCCCATTCGAGGAACAGGAGTGTTGCGCCCACGCACACGACGGACCGGACGACGTCGGCGGCGTTGCGCCAGGCGACGAACTGGAGGCCGAGCAAGGTCTGCTGTCCGACTTTGAATAAGATAACGATGCAGGCATGAATTGCCAGGACGCGCAAGGTGAATACCCCCGCGCCGTTTTCCAAAGCCCAGTCTGCGATAGGCCGCGCGAAGACCCAAATGATTGCGGCAAGAATGGACGCCACGATTCCCTGTGGAACGAGCGAACCCACGAGCAGGGCCTTCATGGAGGCGTAATCTTTGGATTCGCGCAGTTGGGTCACGTATGGCGTCAGGCCGGGGTCAAACCCGAAGGAAAAGAACGGCTGCAGGATGGAGAAGAACGAGAAGGCGGCGTAGAACAGGCCGAACTCTTCGGGGGTCAGGCGCGCATTCAGAACCATGCGCATCAGGTAGAACAACGCGCCGCAGGCAATGGCCGCGCCGACGGAGGTGACGGTGTGATAGAAGTACTGGCGCGAGTAACTCATCGCGGGTTATCCACGGCACAGCGAAGCGCCGCGACAAAGGCGTCCGCCGTGCGGGAAATTGTGAACGGCGCGATGGAGTCGCGCGCGGCCCACGTCATCGCTTCCCGGTCGGTATTGGCGTCGAAATGGCGCAGCATGGCATCGCACAGCGCCTGGGGATTGCGTGACGGCACGACGTACCCATTGACGCCGTCTCGCAGCAATTCGGGGACCGCGCCACAGATGTCGGTGGCCAGAACGGGAAGACCGCAGGCCAGCGCTTCGTTGATGACAAGCCCCCAGATCTCACTGCGAGACGGGAGCACGAGCAAGTCGGCAGCGGCGTAGTAGCGCGCGAGCTCGTCGCGATTGACGAAGCCGAGAAAACGGACCTTGTCAGCAATCCCCCGCTCGCCGCAGAGGGCGCGATACCGCGCTTCGCCCGAGCCACTGCCTACGAGCAGAAGGACCGCGTCGGAACGCCGTTGCGCGAACAAGGTAAAGGCCTCCAGCAAATCGGAGACGCCTTTCAGGTCGAGTAGGTTGCCCGCGTAGAGGACGACATGGGGCGCGGTGATCTCCAGTTGAGATCGGGCCTCATCGCGGTTGAAGGCCACTGCGGCGGATTTCTTCGCGAACTCGTCGATCTCTACGGTGTTGTACGCAAGCATCGTTCGTTCGGGGTCTGCGCCGAGCGAGACGAGGTATTCCTTGGCGCGCGTACCGTAGGCCAGCCATGCCGTTGCGCTGCGCACGAGCCACCGCACGAGCGGGAGGGTCGCGCGCCGGAGAGCCGTGTCTTCCGCGGGCGTACTACCGCTCCAGAGGATGAAGGGGGTCTTGGTCAAGCGCGCGTGCAGGGCCGTATAGAAGGAGGCGGGCGTGTCCCACGCGCAGAAGATAATCGCGTCGTAGCGATGGCGCAACAAATCGAAGGGCAGCAAGTAGTTGATGAGGATCACGTTGTAACGGCTGCCGAGGGGGATTGTGAGGTGCGGCAACACGCGATAGCGGAACCCCGCGCCGGGCGCGTCCGACGGCCATTCGCGCAGGGCCCGAACATCGCCGAGTATCCACACCTCGAGGTCTACGCGCGTGGCGAGCTCTCGAAACAGGGGAATTCGGTACGGGGACAGGAAGTTGTGGATCAGCAGCACGCGAAGCTTTGAACTATCCGAGGTTTCCATACGTGCGCATGGTAGGTCCGGCCACGCTCGAATTCAAAGCCGTGAGCGCTCCTGCTACCCCATGGTGGCGGTACTTGACCCTATTCGCGAACGAAGAAGACGCGGTCTACGTAGACTGCGTCCACGGCTTCGGGGGCGTTGTCGGGGGCGACCCAGATGTACATGTCCTTCGTAAGCGCGAATGCGCCGAGGTCGACCGTGAGATAGCCCTTCCCCGCCTCTTCGATTGTCACCGCGCGCTGAACAAAGGCCGTCGATGTGGACGAATCGAAGATTCCCACGACCATGGCTGCCCCGGATGCGGCTTTGGCGTCGCAGCGCACGACGGCGTAACAACGCGCTTTGCCGAGGTCCGTGACTTCAACTTCAATGGGATATTGGACGGCCCATTGGACGTGGGTGGCGGGCATGCGGGCGGTCTTGCCGTCCGACGCGCCGGGATCGTCGACGATGTCCGCCCATTCGCCCGGGCTGGCGAGCGAAAAGAGGTTGTCTTGGATGTCCACGAAGCCGGCGGGATCCAAGTCCTTGCACAATTCCGGGAGCGTTCCGGCGGGACGATACTTCATGCGAAGCTGCTGTTCGTAGGCCTGAAACGGTCCGCCCTCGCTGTAGCTGTCTGCGTCGAATTCTTGTGCGCGCGCGATGTACTGCTCAAGAAGCACTTCAGGCTTTTCCGGACCCAGAAATGGCTTGTTCTCCACCCTTGCGGTGCGCTTCAAGGTCCGATAGTTCATAAGCCACACGTTGTCCAACGGCATACGCGCTCGGCGTACGCGCTTGAGCAACTCGGCGTTATCGGCCACGTACTTCTCGGCTTCGTTGAAGAGTTCCGTGGCCCGGTTGACGTCGTCCAAAGCAAACCATTCCGAGGTGTTCTGCATGTAGCAACGGAGATACGTGCCGGTGCGCTCCACGGCGTCGTGGGTGATGTTGATGTACTGTTGGAGCGGCTCCGCGGCGGGTCCGTAGTAACCGTTAAGGAACTCGGCGATGAGCGCCTTGTCGTCGCGCGAGGGGTCCCACATGAGGTGGGCGAAAAGCCAGGCGCGCAGTTCGGGGAAATCGCTGATCGAGCAACTCGAATCGCCCTGCTCGAAAAGACCGACGGCTTTGTTATCGACGAAGTAGCGAATGTTGGGGGCCAGCACGCGAAGGTTGGGGTGCGGCAGGAGATAGTTGGAGAAGTTCGTCACGTAGTCCCAGATGTAGAGCTGATGAGCAATGGCGCTCCAGTCCCGCATGTCTTTTTGAAATGCCTCGTTCTGCGGACCCGTGGCAAGGGGTTGAGAGAACGAGCACTCGATCGAGCACAACCGGATCAGGACATTCTTGCGAGGCCTCACGTGCTTGGGAGCTTGGCGCGTGTAGCTGTAGGCCAGCGTCTCGACGAGCACATCGGGGAATTCCTTTTCGATTTCTTCTGCCACCGCATTCACGAAATGGATGATCGGTCCGGACGCCGCGCCTTCCTCTTCCTGCAGGGCGCGGCACTTCGCGCATTGGCACGGGCCATGGCAATCATTCTGGCTGATGGAGATGATGCCCGACGCGGGATCGCTTCGGACCCATTCGAGCGCCTTCTTGATGAACTCGGCGCGCATTTCCTCGTTGGTGAGGCAGAGTTGGGCATTCTCCGTGACGCGTTTTCCGTCGATTTCGCTGTACCACTCGGGATGTGCGGCGAAGTACGTATCCGGCGGAAGGATCTGGTAGAACGTGTGGCACCAGCCGAGGATGGAGTAGTGGCCGCCAAACTCGGGCGTGACCTGCTCAAAATGGCCGTTGCACTTGCTGCGTGCGGCATAGGTCCCGTCGAACGCCCCGCGATAGAATGCCTCGCGGCACAGGAGCTTCGGGACATAGACCTCGTCGAGAGCGGGAATCTCCAACGTGGTCTTCGTTGGGATGTAGCTCTCATAGGAACTCCACCAGCGGCACCCCACCGTGTCTTCGAGGAAAGAGTAGACGGCGTAGAGCGTGCCTCGCGGCCGGTCTCCGGCGAGAAATAGAGAGTCCCCCGAGGTCTTGATGAAGATTCCGTCGTGCTTCAGCGCGGCAAGATCAAAATCGGGAAAGGCCTCTCGAAACAGCCGCCCGGGACCGACAACGATCCGCTTTTCAGCCGCAGCCTCCGGGGAACCCTCGACGGCGATAGGCAGCGTACATCCTGTGACCTGCGCGAGGTGCGATTGCAGCTCCGCGGCGGCAGTCTTCTCGGAAGGTATGGCGTCGGCTGGGACGACAATCGTGTAATCGGAATGGCCGTCCGCCGCGAGCACGAGGCCTGCGGCGTTGGCGTTCCAGGATGCGGCCAGGGTAAGGATTGTGAGAAGAATTGCGGCGCGCATGGATGGTGCTCCAGGTTGCGGAAGTGGTTGGATCCCCATGCGCGCATGGTAAGGACGGATCGCGAGGAATTCAAAGTGGGGAATGCAAAGGGGAGAGGAAAGTCTTATAGCTCTCCTCTCCCCCATGGGAACTACTGAGACAATAAGCCGGCCTAGTACCCTTCAAAGGGACGGTTGTATCGGCCGAACGTCCGTGCACTGACTCGGGTCAGCGGAAACTTCGTGCCGGGATACCGGAAGAACTTCGCGTGGCCGTCGAGGAACAGGACATTCGCGCCACACGGCGAATGATTGTAGTCTTGCGGGCTCATCGTGATGTGATCCCACAAGACGGGAATATCGCTCGACGCGCGGGACGAGGCCGCGGGGCTGTTGACGTCCGTGATCAAAAAGCGTTCGATGCCTCTGCGTAGCCGGTAGTAGGTGCTTCCGCCGCTGGCCAGCATTCCGGCGTATGCGGAGGAAACGGTGTAGTCCTGGTCGCTGACAGCGCCGTTGGAGTCGGCGTTGGCTTGGCCCAGTTCGCCCCAGGGCGTGTTCTGGAACTGGGCCTTGGAGAAACGTCCGCCCACGTCAGTCCCGGTGGCGTGGAGCAGATCGGGGCCGACGATGTTGATGTCGTCGAGAATGAGCCAGCCTGTGTAGTTGAAGGGTTCTTTGGTGAGTTCGCAAGGCTCCACCACGCCGTTGTTGTCACCGTTCTTTTCGTCGTAGCGTTCGAGGGCGGTCGCTTCCAACGACCATGACGGGCACCAAATCATGTTGACATCGGTGATGTATTCCGGCATGACCGACGTGCCGCGCATGATCATCTGGCGTCCGATCGACCCGTCGCAGTTCCACGTTTGGCGCGGCGGGAGCGTGCCGTTGTGCTCGCTTGAGTACATTTCGAAAACGACGCCGAGCTGTTTCATGTTGCTTTGGCAGGCGGCGCGTTTGGCGGCTTCGCGCGCACGAGACAGCGCGGGCAAAAGTATTGCCGCGAGGATTCCAATAATTGCAATGACAACGAGCAATTCAATTAACGTGAACCCCAGTTTCCGCATATAACTACCTGCCTTTCTGAGCATCTACCGGCATGCGTCCCCCAAAAACTGAAGCCCCTTTGTGGGGAACCTCTGCAGACTATGACACAGATGAAGGAAAACGATCACCCGGAGTGAGCAGCGCGGCGGCCGAGGGCGGCTGCCCCGCAAGCGGGAGAACACGGACTGGCACGGACTGGTTGATGAGGGCTACGATAGTGCGAACAGGCGGGTTCAGCTCAGGGGGTATGGCGCATGGCACGCACGAAGAGTCAACTGCTTACGGTATTGGTGTGCTCCGCACTCATGATTGCGGCGGCGTATGGAGAAACGCCCGCGACGGCAAAGCTGAGCACCTTGGACCTTTCGAAGATGCATCAGGGTTGGGGTGAGCCGCATGCGGATGAATCCTTGATGGAAACGTCCATTTCGATAGCCGGCAAGAAATTCGAGAATGGCGTGGCCACGCACGCCAACAGCACGCTGTGGGTAAGCCTTGAGGGAAAGTCGACGGAGTTTCGCGCGTTCGTGGGCGTGGACGACACGGCCATTCATGGGAAGGCTTCCGTGGAGTTCGTGGTCATTGGCGATGGAAAGACGCTGTTCAAGTCCGGCGTGGTGCATCAAGGGGAGAAGGCTCGGAAAGTCCGAATCGACCTGCAAGGCGTGAGGACTTTGCTGCTCATGGTAAAGGATGCGGGCGACGGCATCACCCACGATCATGCGGACTGGGCCGAAGCAGAGATCACATACGCTCAGCAGCCACCGGTAAGCATCGAAGCGCCCAGTGAAGAGAAGGTCATCCTGACGCCAAAGCCCGAGCCCGAGCCGCGCATCAATGGGCCAAAGGTTTACGGGTGCCGCCCGGGCAATCCGTTCATCTATCGCATCCCCACGACGGGGGAACGTCCAATCGCCTTTACGTGCGACAACTTGCCCGCTTCGCTTGCGTTGAATGCCGAGACGGGCATTGTCACGGGGACCGTTCCGGTGCGCGGCGAGTACGCAGTTACGTTTCACGCGAAGAACGCACGCGGGGAGGCGTCGCGCGGATTCAAGATAGTCGCCGGCGACACGTTGGCGCTGACGCCGCCGATGGGCTGGAACCATTGGTATGCCCACTATAACCGCATCACCGACGCGATGATGCGCGAAGCCGCGGACATTATGGTGTCGAGCGGCATGGCCGACGTGGGTTATCAGTTCGTGAGCATCGACGACTGCTGGATGAACGCGGACAAGCACAACGACCCGCTGCGCGTGGGTCCGCCCCGCGATGCGAACGGCAATGTGTTGCCAAACAAGCATTTCCCCGACATGAAGGCATTGACCGAATTCATCCACGCGAAGGGACTCAAGGCGGGTACGTATATCTCGCCAGGGATTCGGACGTGCGCCGGATTCACGGGCAGCCTCGGGTACGAGGCGCAGGATGCGAAGCAGTTCGCGGACTGGGGATTCGACCTGCTGAAGTACGACTTGTGCTCGTACGGCGACGTGATCGGCAAGAACGTCACGGTGGAGGCGTTGAAGGTCCCGTATCAATTGATGGGCGATCTGCTGAAGGAGCAGAAGCGCGATATCCAGATGAATCTGTGCGAATACGGTCTGGGCGACGTATGGGAATGGGGCGCGGAAGTTGGCGGCCAATCGTGGCGTACGAGCGGCGACCTCGGGTTCGAGCTCAACCGTATTTTCGACGTGGCCATGGCCAATGCGAAGCATGCCGAATTCTCCGGGCCGGGTAGCTGGAACGACCCGGACTACATTCAGATCGGGTACATCGGCGACGCGCGCACCAACGGAAATCCCAAGCCGTGCAGCTTGACGCCAAACGAGCAGTATTCGTTCATGTCGCTGTGGTGTCTGATGGCGTCGCCGTTGTTCTACAGCGGGGACATGTCGAAGCTCGACGAGTTCACGATCAACGTGTTGTGCAATCCCGAGGTCATCGAGATCGACCAGGATCCGCTGGGGCAATCCGGGCGCGTCGTGACGCTGGGCGAAGAAACCTTCGCGATGGTGAAGGACCTTGAGGACGGCTCGAAAGCGGTGGGCCTGTTCAATCGCGGCGAATTCGAGACACGCGTGGCGATTGCGTGGAAGGACGTCGGAATCAGCGGACCACAGAAGCTGCGCGATCTATGGCGGCAGAGTGACCTCGGCGAATTCTCCGGCTCGTTCGAGGCGGTGATCGGGCGGCACGGCGTGGTGATGCTGCGCATGGCTAAGCCGTGAGCGGGGGGAACACACACGGACTTCCAGGGCCTGGGATGCGGCCGAGGGTGGGTGCCGTGCAGTAGTCTTGCTAGAGCTTCTGGTGGCGAAGAGTGCTTGGGCAGTTACTAACATAGGCGGGAGGAAATGGCGATGCGGCACGGGCAGGACGTGAGGCCGGTTTCAGGCAGGTTAGTTAGAACGGGCTGCGTTGCACTGCTCGTCTCGCTGCTGCTCATCTCGCCAGCCTTGCGCGCGGAGGATTCGAGCCCATTTCCGGATGCGCTCACGAGTTCGGAGATAACATTGGACTCGCTGGCGAGTCCGATCAACGACGCGCTTATCATCGGCAACGGCGATCTCAACGCGCTCGTGTTCGCGGACAAGGACGACCTCGTCATTCGGGTCACCAAGAACGACGTGTGGGACGCGCGCTTGGACTCGCCTCTCGATCCTCCGCTGCCCACGCTGAAGCGTTTGCTCGAGCTCAAGGACAAGGAGTGGAAATCCGACGATCGAATTCTTCCCGAAGGCAGCGAATGGAAATGGCCCGATTCCTATCATGCGCATGCGTATCCATGCCCAAGGGCGTGCGCGGTATTGCGCGTGAAGGGAGCGCTTCAGATCGCGTTCAGCGCCAAGCTCGCTATCGAGCGCGCGGTCATTGAAATACGCACCGGAAAGAACACGTATGAGATCTACATTCCCGCGGACCAGAACGTTGTCGTGGTGGAAGCGAAGAATGCCGCGGTTGACATGGTGCTGGAGCCGATTCGTTCGGTTGACATCCCCTCGGCCGAGCCGGGCGCTAGCGGGACGCAGCACTGGGTGACGCAGTCCATCCCCGGAGACGCGGATTGGCCGGGAATGCAGTTTGCCGTGGCGACGGACACCGACGGTGCGAAGCGCGCGATCGCGTCAGTGGTCACGTCGCGCGAGGCCACGGATTGTCTTGCAGCCGCCAAGCAGGCGGCATTGACAGGGCTGTCGGGTCGCGACGCGTTACTCAAGGCGCATCAAGCGACGTGGTCAAAGTTCTGGAGTCGCAGCGGGATTGCGCTGCCGGATCCGCTTTTGCAGTCGGTGTGGTACCGCAACCTTTATTTCTTGCGGTGTGTGTCGAAGCCGGGCGTTGTGAGCACGGGGCTGTTTGCGGGGCTGCTGAATGACAAGCCGGAATGGCATGGCGACTATCACACGAATTACAACATTCAGCAGACCTATTGGTCGGCCTACGCAGCGAACCAGTGCGAGCTGGCGGAGCCATACGATCGGCTCATGACGGAATACCTGCCGCGTGCGCGGTGGCTGGCTAAGCAGATATTCGAAATGGAGGGCGCTTACTATCCGCACGTGTTGTTCGCCTACGAGCCGCCGGACCCGGAGAAGTGCAAATCGCCGGGCGGGAGGCAGTACATTCATCACGTGTGGGGCATGACGCAGGGCGTAAATGGATTCAGCGTGCAGCCGATCTGGTGGCACTACAAGTATGAACCCAGTCGCGCGTTCCTCGAAAGCACGGCCTATCCGGCGGTGCGCGACGTGGCGGACTTTCAAGCGGCATTCGTCGAGCGATGCGAGCGCGCGGGCGACAAGGTAGTGCTTGGCCCGTCGGTGTCGCCGGAGCATCATGGATGGACGCAGCATTTCGACAGGAACCGGGACTGTGCATTCGACATCGCGATGTTCCGGTATGTCTTTGACGCTGCCATCGAGGGCGCGACGACGCTGCATACGGACGCCGAGCGCGTGAAGCGATGGGCCGCGGCGAAGGCGTTGCTTCCAGATTATCCCATCAATCAAGCGGAGCCGCGTGTCGTCGTGGATGTGGCCGGCGCGCCGCCCATCGAATACAACATCCCCGTGCCGACGACGCCCGTCTTTCCGTGCGACGTGGTGACGTGGGCTTCGCCGAAGGAAGAACAAGATCTGTTTCGCGCGACGCTTGCAAATTTGCAGCACAACGGCAACAACGCGCCGATCATGCTGGCGGTGGCGCGTGCGCGATTGAGCACGCCGGACGCGCTGGACTTTCTACGCACCATCCTCCAGGAGCGGGCGCGGCGTAACGGAACATTGTCGTTCAACACGATTGCGAGCGGACACAAGCTCAACGATTTCGGCCACTATACG
>JBAZRU010000093.1:0-14606 GCA_041662805.1 Candidatus Hydrogenedentales bacterium
TCCTTCAGGGACCTGTTTCCCCGTGAATACGTCGAAGAGCGAGACAGTCTTCAGGTTGCGACCGCCGGCGATCTTCGCTGCGTTGACGACTGCGCCCGACGGCACGGTGAGGTCCAGGAGGACGGCCATGTCCCTGGTCGACGCAGGATACGCAGGAATAGCCTGGAAGTGGCGATCCTTGGAGGCAAGGGAAAGCAATAGTTCCAAGTCCAATTCCGCCATATACACCGGCAGCTCCAGTTCGGCCGCCTTGAGGGCGTCGTGAGACACGCTGCCGAAGTGACCGAGTTCGGCATCGCCGCAGAGGATTCTCCCCTGCTGGCCATCTTCAAAAACGGGCAGGCTGCCCTCCGCCCATTGAAGATCGATTTCCAGGCGCGCGCCCAGAGCTTCGATAAGTCCTTTTACATCAAATAGATCGCATGAGCTCTGGCTCTTGCTCCAGTGCCGGTCCTCTCGAAGGCCCGCAAACAGTAAGCCAAGCATCAGCTTCTGGTCCGGCAGGTCGTCCGCTTTCTTGGCCGGGCGGTAGGTTGGCCCCACTTCAAACGCGCGAAGTCCGATGCATCCGCGGCGCACATTCAAGGAAGCCGTCGCGAGGAAGCCCGGCAGCAGTGACGACCGCATCGTTCGCAGGTTTTCAGAAATCGGGTTTTGGAGCGCCACCATATCGGCATAGTGACCATTCAGGCCAGACCGTTGCACCTCTTCTGGCGAAGTGAAGGTCATGCTCATCAATTCATTCAGACCTAGCCCAGTCAGGAAGCGGCGCAGATCGCGAATCGCATCTTCTTTTGGAGCAAAGACTTGGTCGTTTTTTCGAACTCGGGGAATGGTAGCCTCTATGTTTCCGAAACCATACATTCGTGCGATTTCTTCGATAAGGTCCGCTTCCATCTTGACGTCGTGGCGCCAGGACGGGACGCGCACTCGACAGCCGTTCTCATCGGCTTCCAACGTCTTGAAGCACAGTGACTCCAAGATTTGCTTTTGCCTGTCACCAGCGACGGACGCGCCGAGCAGCGTATGGCTTCGAGCGTAGCGAAGACTGACCTCGACCACCCAGCGGTTTTGGGTACTCATCAATTACTCCGCGTGAAACCGTTGCCCCCGCCAACTCCTGCATAAGCGCGGCAGCGCGGTCAACCGCATACCGGGCCATTTCTGGGTCCGCGCCACGCTGGAAGCGTGCGGATGCCTCGGTATGCATGCCAAGTTTACGTGACGTCTTGCGGACGGAACTTGGGTCAAAAAAGGCGCTCTCGAGAAAGATTCGCGTCGTCCCCGAACTCACCTCGGAGTCAAATCCGCCCATGACGCCAGCCACGGCAACGGGGTTTTGGGCATCCGCGATGACGAGCATGGCGGGATCGAGCGGGCGGATCTGTTCATCGATTGTCTTGAGCGTTTCGCCTTGTTTCGCGCATCGTATAACTATCTTATTTACCAATAGTTTATCGTAGTCAAAGGCGTGTAACGGGTGTCCAGTTTCGAGCAATACGAGATTGGTTATGTCGACGACATTGTTAATTGGGCGCTGTCCGGCGTTCGTCAGCCGCTGGGCAAGCCATTGTGGCGATGGCCCAATCTTGACATCCGTGAGGACACGACCAATGTATCGGGCGCACAATTCGGGGTTATCGATAGTCACGGAAGAAAGCGTACGCGCCTCTTCCCCACTTTCATTCAATGTAATATTTGGTATTCTTAGTGGCGAGCCATAGAGCGCTGCCAATTCACGCGCTACGCCGATCATACTGGCCCAGTCGCCGCGATTAGGGGTTACTTCGATCTCATACACGACGTCGTCCAAACCCAGGAGCGGCAGGACGTCTTGACCGATTGGAAAGTCGGCGGGAAGAATCAGGAGCCCCTCATGGTCCTTCCCCATCCCCAGTTCGCGGGCCGAGCACATCATGCCGAAGGATTCAAGCCCCCGCATCTTACGCCGGGTGATTTTGAAGTCGCCGGGAAGCGTCGCACCGACCACGGCGGTTGGGACGAGGTCCCCCTCCTTCATATTGGTGGCTCCGCAGATGATCTGGAGCGGTTCGCCCTGCCCCACGTCGGTCTTGCAGACCACGAGCTTGTCCGCGTCCGGATGCTTTCGGATTTCGAGGATGTGCCCCACGAAGACATTGGAGATGCCTTCGCCCGGCCGCTCGATGGCCTCAATTTCCAGCCCTAGCATGGTGAGGTCCTGGGCAAGTTCATCCGGTGACCGGGTGATATCGACGAATTCCTTTAACCAATTCAAAGACACGTTCATATCAGAACTGCTCCAAGAAGCGTAGGTCGTTTTCGTACAGGTAACTGATGCTGCTTATTCTGTGGCGGACCATGGCGATTCGGTCGATTCCCATGCCGAAGGCAAAGCCGGTGTACTTCTCGTAGTCGAATCCCGCATACCGGAAGACTTCGGGATGGACCATTCCGCACCCCAGGATTTCCAGCCACTTCGTCTGCATGCCGCCGCCAGGCTTTTCGGTCGTCCAAAGGATGTCCATTTCGGCGGAGGGCTCGGTGAACGGGAAGAAATGGGGACGGAAGCGCACCTTCAGGTCTTTCCCGAAGAAGCGATGGACAAACATGAGCAGCGTCCCCTTGAGGTCGGCGAAGCTGACCCCCTCGTCCACGAGCAAGCCCTCGAGCTGGTAGAACATGGGGCTGTGGGTGGCATCCGCGTCGACACGGTACACACGGCCCGGCGCGACGACGGCCACGGGGGGCTTGGTCTTTTCCATGACGCGCATTTGGACTGGCGAGGTGTGCGTGCGCAACACGACGCCCGGCTTCACGAAGAAGGTGTCGTGCAGGTCGCGCGCGGGATGGTCCTTGGGGGTATTCAGGCTGTCAAAATTGTAGTACTCGCTTTCGATTTCGGGGCCGGTCGCCAACTGAAATCCGAGTTCGCGGAAGATATCGACGATTTCGTCGGCGATCTGAAGCACGACGTGGGCGTGCCCAAGCGGCGGACGGCGTCCGGGCAACGTAAGGTCGATGCGTTGTGCGGCGCGGCGCTGGACACGTTCGGCGTCGTCCAGGCCCTTCTGGCGCTCGTCGATCTGGGCGGACAGGAGCTGCTTCAGGACGTTTGCCGCCTTACCCAGAGCCGGACGTTGTTCGACGGGGGCTTCGCTCACGGAACGTAGCACGCCGGTCAGTACGCCGTTGCGGCCCAGGAACTTGACCCGAACCTCCTCGATGCGTTTTAGGGAATCGGCTTGCGCCACTTCCTCAAGCGCTTCCCGCTGGATGCGCTCCAATACCTCCTGCATTGCGATTAATCCTTTTGTCTCTCGAACAGTGCGCTGCCGATTCGGACTTCCGTGGCCCCTTCTTCGACAGCGATTTCGAAATCACTCGTCATGCCCATCGAGATTCGCGGCAATTCGTAGGCGCGCGCAAGTTGCGCGAGCCTGGCGAACACCGGCCGAACCCGTTCAACATCGTCTTCGATCGGGGCCATGGTCATGAACCCCTGTACTTCGATATGCTTCAACTGCCGCATGCCGTCGACTGCCTCGGATAGCGCATCGGGGGCTACGCCGTGCTTGGAGGCCTCTCCGGAAACATTAACCTCCACAAGGATGGGCAACGGCTCGGGACGGCCTTCTGCCCTTCTGTCCAGTTCCTCCGCGAGTTCCAATCGGTCCACGGCATCCACCGAATCGAAGAGCCCCACCACGTCCTTGGCCTTGCGCCGCTGAATGGTGCCAATCATGTGCCAGCAGAGCGAATCGGGGAAGAGCCCGCGCTTGGCTTGGATGCCCGCAATGCGGTTCTCCCCGAAATGGGTCACGCCGGACTCGACCAGTGCCCGGACTTCGGCGACTCCCACGCTTTTTGTGACCGCGACAAGCGTTGCGGAACCAGGTGCCCGGCCTGCCCGCGCGAGCGCAGACTCGATGCGTGAACGTATCCAAGCTAGATTCGTATCTATTATTAGTTGGTCGATGCACACAGGCAGGTCACTTCACGGGGCGCCACGAACCCCCGTATTCTAGTAGCACTCCAACTTGAGTGCAAGCACGCGACATCCGCAAGCTTACCCAACAGCCGAGTATGCGCATGAGACTTAGGGCCGCCTCGCGAGGCTGAGCTGCTCACTTCGCCTCTGCCGGTTCCTTCTGCTCGACCGTGGGCTGCTTTTGAGCGAAAGTCAGCGGAAGAAGCAGTCCGTCCGTTTTCGACGGCTTGGCAGGCGCGCTGGCCTCGTACCGGTACCAGGCATCCCCAACTTCAAAGACGATGGGGCCGTCCAATGTCTTCACCGGCGCGGCGGCTTCTGGGTGCTCCCAAAGGAGCTGATACCACGCTTCGCTGTCCGCCTGAACGGGAGTAGGCGTATCTCCATGATAGCCCTCTTCGTACCATGTCTTCTCGCTGTCGGAGAAGAGGAACATTTCACCGCCAATGGGCTTCGGCAAGTGTATGGTGTATTGGGCGGCCTTTTCCTCGCGGTCGATCTGACGCAGTTCCGTGACGGCGAATGGGATATTCCCCTCGCGCTTGTACTCGAGCATCAGGTGAGTACCCTTGTCCCAGAACTCGTTGCTTGCCCATCGCGCCCTGTCAATTTCGACCATTGCTTCGACGTACAGGCCCTTGCGGCGCAGTTCTTCCGCTTTGTTTCTCAACAGCCGCGCGTTGGCGTACGTCTCTTCATTGCTCGTATCGGTATCGACAACCATTTGCCAGTACTTGCGGGCATCGAGGAACAACTCCTGTTCTTCTTTCTGAGCCGTTGCGGCGTTCTGTCGCCAGAGTTCCATTTTCGCAGTGTCGCCTGCCGCTTCCGCACGCTTCGCCAACTCTTCCGCGGCCTTGGCTTGCGCGGATTTCCAGTCTACGGCGCGGTCTTTGAGCTGGCCTTCCATGAGGGTGATGAATCGTGGGGCGACCACGTTCTGGGGCTGCCACTCGCGGTAGCTCTTCCAGCCTTCCAGCGACTCCTCGTATTGCTCGTTTTCGCCCAGAATGCGGTAGAGCTGCCGACGCACCCACCGGTCATGGTCGAGGCGAATAGCCTCGGACAAGTACTTGATAGCTTCTGGGTGATTCGATAACTTGATCTCGTAAATGGCATAGCCGAGATCGAAATACAGCTTGTAGTTACGGGGATTCTTGCGAATTCCGTCTTTCAAGAACTCGATGGCGTTGTAGTAGAAGCCTTCTTTTTCGCCAATCCACGTACTGTACTTCGGATAGAATCTCCGCAATTCCCATGGTGTATCTTCGAGACTGGCCGTTGCGTTGTACGACAAATGCCAAGCGCCCAAGAGGTAGGCATCGACAAACCCCGGATCCAACGTAACGCACGTCTTCATCAGGGGCACCATTCGGTGAATCATGCCCTTGTGGAAGAACCGGTCGACTTCAAGCCATACCAGGTTGGCGGCCATCTTTCTGAAACCGAAGAAGATGTTGGCCAAGCTCACTTGGCCTTTGTAAGCATCGTCTTTCTTTGACTGATATAGGTCCAAGGGATTCAGCAAAGCAACGCTTGAGACGCGGCCGTCGCGAGCGGCGGACAGATAGTCCGCGCGAAGTGCAGCCAACTCCGGACCTTGGGCATAGGCCCACATTTCCTTGTCGCGCCGGATTTGCTCCTCGCTGACGATCGTTCCACGCTCCAACTTGCTCTTCTCGGCTTCGGGATCCTTGGGGACCGTAATGAAGCGGACGATCTTCGGCAGGAGGTTCTTGTTCTGGTCGTAATCTGTTTCGGCTTCGGGGAGTTCAGGGAGCAGCGAATCCGTCTGCGCGACCAAGTCCGCGAAGAGTTGTTCGTCACGATACTTCTTGGGGTCTTCGCCTTCCGGTACGTGGCCCGGCTCGCCAAATAAACGAACCTGGGTGGATGCCGAATAGATCCACCGATAGAAACTCTCGGCGTCTCGAAGCCGCTGCACGCGGCCGCCTTGAAACGCGCCCAGTCCTAGGGAAACCAGGAGCAAAACCCAAAGTAATACTGATACGAGCCTGTTGTTCATAGTCGCTTACAGTTCTTTTCGCCGGAAGATAAGATACGCGATGATGTAACCCGAAATGGCGTAAATCAGTCCGTATACGATGAGTTGGGGAATGGCGGCGTCGCGAGGCGCGTCATTCGGAGCCAAGTAAAGTATCTGATCCTTGAGGCTGAAGTTTTGCAGATTCGGCAGGACGTAGAAGAGCCCGTTCGCAAGATTCCCGACAAGTTTATCGAAGAACTCTTCCGTCTGGCCGGCGCGGTTTGAGACGTCGCGCAAATACTCGGTCAAGTTGCCCGCGATGTAGATGAACAAACCTGCAATGGTGGGCAACACAGCAGAAGTGGACGTACACGACACCGCAAACGTGAAAGAAGAAACGATCAAGAATTGGAAGTAAGTCAACAAGATGGACCAGAGAAGCAGCGTGGGCATGACCTGTTGCTTGACATAGAGCGCGAAGAAGAAAAGACCGCCCATCAACGCCAGATTTACAATGATGATAAACTGTATGCCCAGGAACTTACCCAGCAGATACTGAAAGCGGCGAACGGGTTTCGAGAGAATTGTGTAGACGACCTTGTTTTCCACTTCAGCCGGAAGGGCCGAGGCCGACACAAAGATCGTGATCAGTACGCCGAAGATTGCGATCGCCGTGACGCAGATATCCTTGATGAGCTTTGCGTCGACATCCGACCCTACATCGCCCACGGTGGTTTGCGTCAAATAGGCGGTGATGAACTGCGACCCGAAGATCACCAGGATACTCAGAATGAGGAAACCGATGAGAGTCTTCTTGCGAATGCCTTCCCGCCACGTATAAACGCCTATGCTCAAGGTGCCACGCACAAAATCCAGAACGCCGCTCATGACGCCTTCTTCCCTTCATTTTCACGCCGAAGGCGTGCTTCGCCGACCACTCTCACGAACAACTCTTCGAGAGTTTCTCGACGCGGCGCCACGCCAACAATTGTCAGACTCTGTGATTTCATCACATCCATCGCATCGTACAGCGACATGGACGGAGGCACGCGGAACCGTGCTTTGCCTTCCAAGGCATCGTCGGTACTGATACCGCGCTCGGCCAATGCCCTAATGCTGTTTTCTGTGACGCCCGAGGTATCGACAGTAACATCGCGGTCCGCGAGGAGTTCTTGAATAGTACCCAAAGTCTGCAGCACGCCTTCATAGAGAATCCCAACCCGGTCGCTAATCAATTCCACTTCGAGCAACTCATGGCTCGAAATCAATAGCGACTTTCCCTCACTGCGAAGCCGAACCAGCAAATCGCGAATCTCTTTGCGCGCGACGGGGTCGAGGCCCGTGGTTGGCTCATCGAGGATGAGGATTTGGGGGTCGTGCAACAAGGCCTGTGCCAAGCCAATGCGTTGGCGCATTCCCTTGGAGTAGCCGCGCAGCAGGCGCTTTCGCGCTCGATTCATGCCCACGAGTTCGAGGGTTTCATCGATTCGCTTCTCGAGCTTCTTGCCGCTGAGGCCGTACAACTGGCCGTAGAAGCGGAGGATTTCGTCCCCGCGCAAGAAGTCCGGGTAGTACGCGCCTTCGGGAAGATATCCGATGTTCTTCCTTACAGCCGCTGCCCCGATGTCCGACTTGCCCATGATCCGGATGGTTCCGGAGGTGGGGAAGATCAGCCCGAGCAGCATCTTGATGGTGGTCGTCTTACCGGAACCGTTCGGCCCTAGATAACCGAATATCTCGTGCTCCTGAATGGCAATCGACAGATTCTGAAGGGCCTTCACGTCTTGGCCTCTAAAAGCACCTTCATACACTTTGGTGAGGTTCACTGTTTCGATGACTGGCGGCACAGAACGTTACCTCGACATGAGACAGTCCAGGGGCGACCGTCATTAATGGGACGCCGGTTTTGAACGGGCAATGCAGCAATACAAGTGCATTGCCCGCGAGATGATAACAGACGTTCGATAGACTGTCAATCAAGCGTACGCAAATGGGTGGGCAGAGAGTGTGAGACTATCGCGAGCGATGAGCCGAATGGGGTTCCTATCGTTTCACTGCAGCAGATGCGCGTTTCAGAAATCCCAAGAAATTCCGGCCCCTACGGCAGCGCGCCACTCTTCCAGATAGTCATACTGGGGGCTGCTGTCGAAGTCCACTCGCATGTTCAGCTTCAAATGGAGACGTTCGGTCAACGGCACGGAAAGACGAGACTCGTAGGAACTCGCGAACTCGTCAAAGTCGGTAAGGCTGGGACGAAGCCGGAGTTCTTCCTCCAAGACGGAATTGCGGAAGACCGCGCGCGAGTGCCTGAAGGAGAGGTCCAGGCCGATGTCGTCGCGGTCATCGTGCTCGTCGAGCGATGCGCCGTAGATTCGCGCGCGCATCCTGCCGAGGCCATCTTCGGGTATGACGTCGAGCGAGCGCCACTCGTCCGAGTCGTAACGTTCGTGCATGGCGCTTAATCCAAACTGTCCTTCGAGCGTATCGCGCTCGCTCTCATACAACGCGATGCTCACTCCCGCAGTCACCCGCGCTCGCAGCGCCAAGGCTTCATCCAAATCACGTTCCAGTTCCACTTGCACGAGCGGTCGCACTTCGCGCTCAGGCAGATACGTGACTTCGTGCCGCGTGCGGAGCACTCGGGGGTTCCTGCCTTCATCCGCGATGTCGAATGTGGTCTCGCCGCGATAATAATACGTGTCTGTTTCGTGTCCCATGCGCAAGCGGGCAAACAGCGCAACGTAGTTGTCGTTGCCAAAGCGATACGCGGTACCCGTTTCTACGAATCCCAACAGGTCAGAACCTTTGCTGGATCGCGCAGGTACTTTTGCCGCGTTCGCGATGTCCGCGAGCTGAAGCGGCTTCGCTTTGCCCGATTTGTTTTCCACGAACTCCAGAGCGCCGCCCTTGTCCGAGATTCGACCAGTCGAGCGCGTGCCATCTTTGAACTCTATGACGAAGTCCGAAGTTGTGGATACCGAGACGACTTGGCTCACGGGGACCATCATCTGTCCGGCGAGGGTGGTGCGAAAGACGAGTACGCCGTCGGCAATCTCTACGAGATTACCGCCTATTTGATCGCCGTTCTTGAGGTTCAGGGTGTCGGCAGAGGCAAGAGTCGCCACTCCCCCAAGAATGAATAATGCGATAAGTGCCATCGCCCGGGGCATCGTTGACTCCTTCTGCTATGCGGGCGTTTTATCCTCTTCACTATTAATGGTAGAATGCTTTCGTCGAGTTTGCAAGTCAATGCAATTCGTTGCTGGGTAGCGTCTTATGCTCCGGCACCCATGACGTACGCGTAAGGAGAACGAGTCCATGTCGCACCCCGTGTTGGCCAATCCCTGGGTACGGGCCGCCGGCGCCCTCTTGGCAATCGTTTTGGTGGGAATTCTGGCGTACATCCTCCGCCCGGTGCTGGTTCCCCTCTTCCTGGCGTTTATCGTCGCTTACGTCTTTGATCCCGTCGTGGACTACTTCCAGGCCCGGCGTATTCCCCGTGGTGTGACCATTGGAGCACTGGCGATTCTGGCTATACTGCTTTGCTTAAGCATTCCGTTCATCGTTGTTCCCGGCATTATTGCCCAAGGCGACTCCATTGTGAAGTCCGCGCGCAGTGAGATGGGGCGAGGGAACGAGCTGCTCGGTTCCCTTCTCGAAAGCGAGCGCCTGGAGGACTTGCTGCGGGAAGCGGGATGGATTGAACCCGGAGATCAAGACCCCGACGCGCTGACTGTCATTCGGACGAAAGTCGGCGAGTACGTCAAGGAGCAGTCGCTCCAGTTCGTTCGCAACAATGCAGCCAATCTGGCAGTCGCGGGGAAGAGTGCGGGCGTGAGCATTGCCGGAGTGTTCGCGTCGCTGGGCAATTCCCTCCTGCAAGTCGTGCTTTTCGTGGCAAACTTCGCTCTATTCGCATTTGTGGCGGGGTATCTGCTCAAAGACTTCGATAGCATTGTCCAAGGGGGCCGTTCGCTCATCCCCCCCCGCTATGCCCCGAAGACCGCCGAGATCATGGGCAAGATCAACAGCCAGTTGCGCAGCTTTCTGCGGGGCCAGACGACCGTTTGCGTCTGCCTGGGGGTTATGTACACGGTCGGATTCTTGCTTTCGGGACTGCAAGTCATGGCTCTCGTGATAGGCGTGTTTGGGATGTTTGCCAGCTTCATCCCCTATCTGGGCGTCATGATCGTTGCTGTGTTCGCATTAACCATGGCGGTGGCCCAATACGGAATCGACTGGCACGTGCTTGGCGTGCTTATCACCATAGGAATCGTGCAGTTGCTGGAAGGGAACGTGATAACGCCGAAGATCGTCGGCGAACAGGTCGGCCTGAGCCCTGTTTGGGTCATCCTGGCCATCATGGTATTCGGCAGTTTCCTGGGCTTCCTCGGACTGCTTCTGGCCGTGCCCATTGCGGCCGTGCTGAAGGTCGTCGTCGTGGAAGCTGTCGATGTCTACAAGATGTCGCCTGTCTTTGAAGGCGGGCCCGCCACTGTGCCTGATATGCCTTCACCGGCTGCTTTGGAGCTTCCACCCGCCAAGAAGAAGCGCCGGTAGACTCCGTCCACGACTCCAAAGAGGCAGTAGGAAGCAGCCATCGGGAACAGCACGATGGATGGCGAGTGCCGGCTGGCTTGGTCGAAGATCGCAATCGCTACCGCGCAAATGGCCAGCAGGCGGAACCCGTGCCGCGGCGCGAGCACCATCGACTTCATTTTGTCCTTCGGATACCGCAGCGTGCTGACCATCATGTACGCGAGCGACAAGGTCAGCGGACCGAGTACCCAGAAGGCGACTTTCATCTCGAAGTATTCGGTGAACAAGACAAACGAACCGACCGTCGCCGCCGCGGCGGGCGAAGGTAGTCCAATGAAGTACTCGCGGATTTCGGACTGATACACGTTGAACCGCGCCAAGCGCAATGCCGTGCAAATGGCGTAGATGATGGCCATGACCGCGCCCGTCCGGCTGACCAAGTTGACTTCCTCAGGCAGATACACGGTGAAAATCAACACCGCAGGCGCCACGCCGAACGTCACCACGTCGCATAGGCTGTCCAACTGCTTGCCGAATTCCGACACGCTCTTCGTCATCTTCGCCACGGAACCATCCAGCATGTCCATGACGATGCCCGCGAAAATGAGATAGGCCGCCTTCTCGTAGTGGCCCTCGATCGCGGCAAAGATACTCGCGATGCCGCAATACAGGTTGAGCGTCGTGATGGCGCTTGCCAGCACATTTATGGGTCTGCGCTTGCTCGTACTCGCACTCGGGCTTGCGCCCGCGCGCTTGCGGCGCTGCGAAGCCGCGAGCTTGAAGCTTTTGCGCCCTGCCCCGCGTTTGAATGGGTTGCGCTCCATCATCGAAATGGTGTCACCTCTCGGGCGCCGGGAGTTCGGCGACTACCGTCGAACCACCGCTCACCTTCTCCTTCAATGTAACACAAATCCGCGCATTAAGCGGAAGATACAGCTCCGTTCGGGAACCAAACTTGATCATCCCGAAGCGTTCCCCCCGCGCCAATTTGTCCCCAACGGCGCATCGGCACACGATTCGCCGCGCTATCGCCCCCGAAATCTGGCGTACGGTCATCAAACCGCGGTCGGTGCGAAAGCGGATGGCGTTGGATTCGTTGATCGTCGTTGTGTCCGCCCGCATTGCGTTCTTGAAGGCACCCGGCTTATACGACACGGCCTCAACCGTGCCGTCGAACGGCGCACGGTTTACGTGGACGCTGAACACGGAGAGGAAGATCGACACGCGCCGGCACGGGCCGTCGTAGTGCGGCGATTCTTGGAGTTCTTCGATCCCGACGATGGTGCCGTCCGCCGGGGATACCAGCACATCCGCGCCGCTGGGAATCTCCCGTTTGGGGTCGCGAAAGAAGAACAGGGCATAGCCTCCAAATGCGACGCCAAGTGCGCCGGCCACGTCCGTCCAAACGCCGCCCCACGGCAACACCAGCAGGATAATGCCCACCAAAAACGGTGGCGCGTAGTATCGAATGCCTTCGCGCCAGGCGCTAAACGGCTGTTTCACATCAGCCCCCTTTCCTTAAGGCTGACGTATCGTCCGTCGCCAAACACAACATGATCATACAATTTGATACCCAATACTCCCGCTGCCTCGCTCAGGCGTCTGGTTAGGCTTACGTCGTCGCGACTCGGCTCCGGGTCGCCACTCGGGTGGTTATGGCACACGATCACCGAGACCGCGCCGTCGCGCACCGCTTGCCGAAACACGTCGCGCGGCATCGCCATCGTCGCGTCCAATCCGCCGCTGGACACCTCGTGTATCTTGAAGACTTCGTTCTTCGCGTTCAATAGCAGCGCTTTGAATTCTTCTTGTTCGCAGTCTTTGAACCGGATCATGAGCATGCGCGACACGTCTTCGGCGCTCGTAATCTTTGGGCGTGCTTGGGCGATGTGCGAGGAGAGCCGCTTGCCAAGTTCGAGCGCGGCCTTGATTTCGATGGCCTTCACGAGGCCGAGTCCTTTCACGCGCTGCAACTCTTCGAGCGAGGCCCGCGCCAATGCACGGAGGTCGCCGAAGTGATGTAACACGCTTTCGGCGAGCGCGATGGCCCCCAACTCGCGCGTGCCCGAGCGAAACAGGACGGCGATTAGCTCGGCGTCGCGCAAGGCCTCCGCGCCGAGATGCGTCAGCCGTTCGCGCGGACGCTCCTCTTCGGGCATCTCGCGGACCGCGGTCGAATGTGTTGGCGGCTTCATAGGAGCGGCTTTCGCGCGGTGGCGATCCGGGGAATGCCCGCGAGATCGTGCCGCACACGCGTGTCCGAATACCCTCTGGTTTCAAGGAGCCACTTCACGTGCATCCACTGCCCCTCCCCCATTTCGATAGCGAAAAGACCGCCGGGGTTTAGGCGATCCCACGCCCCGTCAATCAGTCTACGGATCACGTCGAGCCCGTCGGGACCCGCAAGCAGCGCACGCGGATCTTCGTGGAGCCGGATGGTATCCGACAACTGCTCCCACTCGCCATCCGCGACGTAGGGCGGATTGGAGCAGATTGCGTCGAAGGTTCCCGTCAATGCGGGAAGGGTATCAAACACGTCGCCCAATCGGAAGTCGATGCGCGAGGACAGTCCGAGGGATTCGGCGTTTTGCGAGGCAAGGCGCAGCGCGCCGGGATTGATGTCCGTGGCGACGGCGTCGGCGTTGGGCGCGTGCTTCGCAATGGCCAGCGCCACGCAGCCGGTGCCCGTGCCGATCTCAAGTACACGGCATGGCCTCTCCCCCGCCGCTTCCAACACGCATTCGACGAGGTGCTCCGTCTCCGGGCGAGGAACTAGCATGGGGGCGCGCACCGCCAGGGGCATGGAGAAGAATTCCCATTCGCCGAGGATGTATGCGACAGGCTCGTGGGCGAGTCTGCGCGCGAGGAGCGGCGCGAACGCCGATACGTCGACGGGCTGCTTCTTTCGTGCCAGGAGTTGGGCTCGCGAAATGCCCAGGGCGTGGGCGAGCAGGATTTCCGCGTCGGATTGAGGACTGTCGCTTACGCGCTCGAGGGCCTGTACGGTCGACGCGATGCACTCCCCCACTGTCCCCATTATTGGGTCAGCTTGGCCGATCTGTCCGCCGCAATGAGGGCTTCGATGAGCGGATGGATCTGCCCTTCCATGACCCCTTCGAGATTGTACAGCGTCATGCCGATCCGGTGGTCCGTCACGCGGTTCTGGGGGAAGTTGTAGGTTCGGATGCGTTCGCTGCGGTCGCCGCTGCCCACCTGGGTCTTGCGGTCGGCGGAACGCTTCGCGTCCTCTTCATCCTGCTTCAGCACGAGCAGGCGCGCGCGCAACACGGCCATGCCTTTGGCGCGATTCTTATGCTGGGACCGCTCATCCTGACACGAGACGACAAGCCCCGTGGGGAGATGCGTGATGCGGACCGCAGAGTCTGTGGTGTTCACGTGCTGCCCGCCTGCGCCGGACGAACGGCAGATGTCGATCTGAAGCTCGGTCGGGTCGATATGAATATCGACTTCCTCCGCCTCGGGCAACACCGCGACGGTCACGGCCGAGGTGTGGATGCGGCCTTGGGCTTCCGTAGCCGGAACACGCTGCACACGATGCACGCCCCCCTCGAACTTGAGCTGGCTGAATACATTATCGCCAGTAATTTGGAAACTGATTTCCTTGTACCCGCCGATGCCCGTAGGGTTCGAGCCGAGAATCTCGACGCGCCACCCTTTCAGGTCAGCGAGCCGGCAATACATGCGGTACAGATCCGCAACGAACAGGGCCGCTTCGTCACCGCCCGTACCCGCGCGGATTTCCATGATCGTGTTCTTGGCGTCGTTGGGGTCTTTGGGAAGAAGGAGGATGCGGAGCTCTTCTTCCAGCGCTGTGAGAAGCGGCTCAATCTCGCGCTTCTCGCCCTCGGCCATCGCGCGCAGTTCTTGATCGGACTCGTCGCGCAGCATTTGCTCGGCGTCGTGGTATTGCTTTTCGTATCGGACGTACCGCCGGAACGCTGTTACGACATCCGCGATTGCGCTCTGAGCTTTCGCGACCTCCCGGTACCGATCGGGATCGGCAGCGATCTCCTGCTCACCCATTTGCAGGGTCAGCCGGTCATACTCCTCCGCGATTGAGAGGATTTTGGCGTATAAGATCCGTTCCAT
>JBAZRU010000094.1:0-14585 GCA_041662805.1 Candidatus Hydrogenedentales bacterium
CATGGCGAGGAATCTTCGATTTGTCGTGTTGGGTCTGGGTATGGGGGTGCATCATTGCCGGGCGATTCTGAACGCGAAGGGCGCTGACCTTGCGGGGGTATGCGATCACGACCCCGAGCGCCTTGAGCAAGGAGTGAAGGAATTCGGCGTTAAGGCCTTTGCTCGTTGGAGCGACGTGCTTCGCGACCCTTCCATCGACGTAGTGTGCATTGTCACGGAGAGCGGAACACATGCGGACTTCGGTATCGAGGCGGCACGGGCCGGCAAGCACATCATCATGGAGAAGCCCATCGACGTGACCCCTCGGCGCATTGCGAAATTTGAGCAAGCGGTGACCCGGGCGGGCGTCAAGTGCGGGTGCGTTTTCCAGTCGCGAATGGATGCGTGCAATAGCCTGATTCACAAGAGCATTGTCGCGGGGAGAATGGGGTCTATCATCGGCGTGCATGCGCAACTCCCATGGCTACGACCCGACAGCTATTTTGAGGGCGTGCATGGAGTGTGGCGCGGCACGTGGAAATGGGACGGCGGCGGCAGTCTCATGAATCAAGGTATCCACACGCTGGATCTGATGTGCTGGTTTGCGGGCCCCGTCCAGAGCGTAGCAGGGTTCCACAGAGTTCACGTTCACCGGATCGAAGCGGAGGATCAGGTAGTCGCAGTTCTGAATTTCGAGAATGGCGCTCTGGGGACGTTGTTCACAACGACCTGCGCTATCCCGGAAGGGACTCAGCGCATCCATATGTTTGGAACCAAGGGATCGTTCTCACGCCACGCCAGCCGCTTGGAGTTCTATGAAATGGGCAGTGCCGCCGAGCGACAACGTATGATGGAGCGGTTTGGCGGCGGGGCCAAGGCCGATTCCGCCGCGAAAGACCCCATGGCCTTGTCCGTCGAGGGGCACACGAAGATTGTGGAGGACCTTGTGAAAGCCGTACGCAACAACACGGAGACCGCAATCCCCATCGCTTCCGCCCGCCATGCGGTCGACGTGGCTGCGGCCATCTACAAATCCGGGCGGATTGGCCGCGAGGTAGCAGTGGGCGAAGTCCTTAGGGGACGCTGACTTATCTGAAACCACCTTGGGAAACCCTTGGTCCAAGGGGTTGGGTGAGCTTTGTTTTTTGGGAAATTTGTACTTAGCTTGGAGTATTGGTAATGGATCTGCATTCAACGGGTATTGAGTAAGATATGTTTCGAGATTTCAACATCGCGTTTGCCCGCAAGCACATTAAACTGAGGCAAATCCGGCCGCTGAATTTCCAGCGGCAAGGCGTTGCCTATTTACTCTCGAAATCGGCCCGCTACATTCCTCACGCGGCCGGAAACCTTGAGCTGGACGTAACACCCGTCGTGGAGTACGGCGAGCGAATCATTCGGGAAATCAAGTCCGGGGCCGACAAGTTGACCCCGGAACAACTCACGCGGATGGCGCTGCACAAGAGTCTTTCCGCCTTCTACCTCAAGGCGATTTCGCACGTCATTTACAATGTCCCGTGCCTTAATGGCTTTCTTGAATGGACCCCGCTCCGGAACGGCGGCGTCTTCTACGAAGCGGAGGACATCAATCTCGGGTTCACGGTACACACGAAGCGCGGCGTGATGACGCCCGGGATGCGAAACGCGCATAAGAAGGACATTTTCACCGTCGCTAACGAGATGCGCGAATTGACGCGCAAGGCGCGGCGCACGGACATGAACGACCTCTACCGGCGGTGCGCCCGAGCGTACCTTGGCTTGGCCGCACGGGAATTGGATCCTTCGTCTTTCGTAATTGGATTTCTCTACCTGAAGTCGCTTCTTTGGCCCGAACCGATCGATGCCGAAATCGCCGAAGTGCCTGTCGAGCAGCGTCTTCAACCCGAAGAAGTAGTCGGCTTCACGAGTATCGTGGCGAACATTGGAAGCGCTGTGGAAGGGTGGCAGACGGTGACGGTGGTGCCGCATCCGTCGGTGTTCATGTGGGGAATCGGGTACACGCGCGTCTTGCCGCGCTACATAAACGGACATCTTGTCCCGCGCCATTGCATGAATATGTGCGTCACCTTCGACCATCGCGCCTTGGATGGCGGAGACATCTTCCCCTTCGCGGACCACATGCGAAATTACGTCAGCAATCCCGAGAAGATCTTTATGTGGAAGCCGGGGGATCCGATTTAGCCACGTTGGTCCTGGCCATGCGATCGGCCCACTCCTGTTCGAGTCGCGGGCGTTTTTTCCAGCGGCGGTGCAGCCAGAGCCATTGGTCCGGACATTTTCGAATGTCCGCCTCTATCAAATCCTGGAATTGCTGACCCACGCGCACGAAATTGGTTTTCGACTCCACGGAGTGATCCGTCTCGATGGGCGGCGAGACGATTAGCGCGTAAGAGCCCGACTTCTCCCGCGTCATGGTGAACGTCACGATGGGAACGTCCGCACGGGCGGACACCAAGGCAGGGGCGATAGTGGCCCAGCACGGTTGCCCGAAGAAAGTGACGGGGACCGCGCTGGTGCGCGGACTTTGGTCCACCAACAGGGCCACGATCCACCCCTCTTCCAGCAATCGCAGGAGTTCTTTGCCGGCGTGGTCTTTCGGGATGGTTCTCACGCCGCACGATTCGCGCATGCCCTCAACGTAGCGGTTCATGCGCGGGTCATCGAGCGGGCGTACGATTTCGGCGACCTTGAAGCCAAGACAAGCAAAGGCGGACGCCATCCACTCCCAATTGCCGAGATGCGCGCCGATGACCAAGGCTCCGCGGTCGCGCGGCAGATGCTCAATCCCTTCAACGCGAACCCACTTGGTAACGGTCTCTTTGGTGAGGGCCGCAATGTGAGAGAACTCGGCGCCGACGATGCCAACATTCTCCGCAGCCCCTAGCGCCAATCTGCGCTTCTCGGATGGGGAAAGCGCGTCTCCATAGGCGAGGGTGATGTTATCGATAGCCACTTTTCGGACACGCGGCACAAAGGCGTAGGCCGCGCGCCCTGCCCAGCGGCCCAAGATGCGGCAAACGGAAAGGGGAAGGAATGCGGTGATTCGGGCCAGGGAAATCGCTGAAGTCGTCACGACCCATTCGACAAACCCGTTGCGGCGCGTTGCCATCCGTGCATCAATCCTGCAGCGTGATGGTTTGGCCAACCGCGGGGATGTGCTTGCGAAAGACGCTCGCGGTATTTTCATGCATCCACGAAACGGCTTCCGCATCGCCGTGAACAAAGATGATGTTCTTGGGCGTCACGTGATCGACCAAGCGGCACAGATCCTCTCGTGTCGCATGGGCGCTGAAACTGAAACTCTGCCTATTCGCGAGCTTCACGGGCACAGGCGGTCCGTTCAATTCGAACGCCAGCCTGTCGCCCTTTTCGGCATGCAGCACCTTGTAGCCCAAGGTATCGGGATCCAAGTAGCCCACAAAGAAGATGCCGTGCTTGGAGTGTCCGGCCATCTCCATCGCGATTAGCGAGGAGGGCGTGTTTTCGATCATCATCCCCGAAGTGGCCACGATGATGCCGGGGGAGCCGAGCAAATGCCTGCGCACATCGCGCTCCCACACGTCGCCGATGCGCTTATAGCCGCCCAGTGGCCGAAGCGTCGAGTCGGGTCTGAGATAGTGCGAATACTTGTCGTAGACTTCGTACACGGCGCGGCCCAGCCCCGAAGCATACACCGGCACGTCGGGCACCAAGGCCGTTTCCTGAAGCCGGGAGATGATGTTCAACAATTCCTGAGTGCGGCCCAATGCGAAGGAGGGCACGAGGACAGTGCCCCCGCCTTCGATGACTTTGCGGATCTCCTCCGCGAATCGCTCGACCTCGCCTTCGAACGAAATGGAGTGGCCGTTCTCGTGAGTGCCGCGCGTGCTCTCGATAATCAACGTATCGACGGTGATGGATTCGTCCAGCAGCGTCAGCCCGTCCATCAGTTCCTGCTGGGCCATGCACACGTCACCGGTGTAGAAGATGGTATGGTCCGCGGCACGCAACAAGACGCAGGCGCCACCAAGCACATGCCCCGAGTGATGCAGGCTCGCACGGAAGGGGCTTTGGGGGCCCAGGTCGAAGTCTTGATTGAGGCCAAGTCCGTAGGAGCGGCGAATCGCGTATTCGACGTCGCTATGCCCGTAGAGCGGATATTCGAGGATACCGCGCTCTATAGCAATCGTGGTCATTACCGAGACGCTGTTGTGCAGCATGCGATCCATGATGTTGACGGTCGGCTGCGTCGCATAGCAGTAGGCGGAAGGAAACTCCTTGAGCAGGTACGGCACGGCGCCGCAGTGGTCGATGTGAGCATGGGAGACGATCACCGCCTCGGGGGCCTTTTGCAGGATGGAGAGATTCGGCAGCGCCTCCGCGCCTTCTTTCTTGGGGTGCATGCCGCAGTCGAGCAAGATCGTCTGGCCGCCGGCGGTAATCGCGTAGCTGTTGGCTCCAATTTCCGAGCCGCTGCCGATTGCCGTAAATGTCACCGTACTCAAGATGTGCTCCAATAAAATCGCGGTAGCGAAGAGTCCAATACCGGTCGAAACAACGAATAGGCCAGTCCTGTTTCGAGGAAACGCGGCAGTAAAGACCGGCTGGCAAGGGGGGCATCATACCTGAGCAAGACGCGTGTAACAACTCCGCGGCGGCGCGCCGGGTTGCGTCAGGTGTTGGGAACCCCGCCTTTGCTTTCTTCCCAGCGGATGATTCGCAGGACCGAATCGGCGTCGGTGGCCGCGCGCAATTGCTCTCGCAGTTTGGCGTTCTGGAACAGATTTGCAATGCCTGCAAGCGTGGCAACTTGCCCCTGATAATTCCGGCGGGGCGTAACCAGAAGGATCACGATCTTCGCGGAAAGGCCATCCAGCGTGTCGAACGTAACGCCTTCGGGAGATATCCCGATGGCGGCGATGGTGTCTTCGAGGCGGTCCGAAGCTCCGTGCGGGATCGCCACGCCGTGCTCCATCCCCGTGCTTGCTTGATCCTCGCGCTCGCGGACTACCTCGAGGATATGATCGCGTATCGAGAACGGGATCTCGTGCGCGTCAACCAGAACGTCCACAAGCTCTTCAATGGCCTCTTGCTTGGTGCTGGCCTGAAGATGAATTTTGACAACGTCTTCGTGCAGAAGTTCGCCCAGGCGCATTATACGGATACTCCCGCCTCTTCTTCCGCCGCCTTCATGTCCGCCATTTTCTTCTTGATTCGCTTCAACCGGAACGTATCTTCGCGTTCGCGTTCATCGAGCACGCGCGCAATCGTGCGCATTTCGTCGCGAAGTTTCGGCAACAGATACTCGGTAAGCGCGTTGATGCGCCGGCTCACCGTGCGCACTTCTTCGCCGATAATCTGGAGGTTCTGCTCTTTGGGTGCGCACACCAGCAGGTGTTCGAGCATTTTTTCGCATGATTCCGAGGCCTCGACAATCACGGAGGACGTGTCGAGCAGACCCAATCCGCGTTCCTGGGGGGTCCGGACCACGTTGGTTTGGTCGATGCCGCCGAGGCGGAGGCCCCAGACCTTTTCCGTCTTGACGGACAGTTGCACGGCCCGGCGCCCGGCGTATCCCGCGCTGTAGACTTCCGGAGTTCCGCGTACGGCGCGAGCCATGGCAACCGAGGCAACGGCGGCGCGCCCGCGCGTGTGGAGCTGTTTGCGCAACGCGCGCAGTTCGCGCGCTCGGGCGATCAGCTCCTTGAGCAGCGCCTCGCGCTTGCCCTCAAGCAACGCCACGCCGCCCGCGGCCAGCTTGATCTGGGCCTTGCGCGCCAGCAAGTTCATGCGCGTTGGGGATACGTTGTCAAGGCTCATGCGTTTCGAAGTCCCTTTTCTACAGGCAAATCAAACTTGTTCCGCGCACTTAGGCGGTGGCGTCCACATTCTTCGGATAGTACTGCTCGATGAAATCGCGGGACACGCGGGTAAGCTCTTCCTTGGGGATGAAGCCCAAGAGTTCCCAACCCAACGACAGTGTTTCTTCGATGGTGCGCCGGGTCTCGCGCTGGCCAATCATACGCGCTTCGAACTGGTTGGCGAAACGCAGGTACTTCTTGTCCATTTCGCTGAGCGCGTCTTCGCCGACGATGGCCATCAGCTTGCGAACGTCGCAGCCTTGGGCATAGCACGAATAGAGCTGATTCGCGAGGGCGCGGTGGTCTTTACGCGTGCGGCCTTCGCCGATACCGTTGTTCATCAGGCGCGACAGGCACGGCAGCAAGTCCACCGGGGGGAAGACGCCTTGGCGGTGAAGCGCGCGCGACAACACGATCTGACCTTCCGTGATATACCCGGTCAAGTCGGGGATGGGATGCGTCATATCGTCGTCGGGCATGGTCAGCATCGGCACCTGGGTCACCGAGCCTTTCTTCCCGCGGATACGTCCGGCGCGTTCATAAATCGTCGACAAGTCGGTGTACATGTAGCCGGGATAGCCGCGGCGTCCGGGGATTTCTTCGCGCGCGCTGGAAATCTGGCGCAGGGCTTCGCAGTAGCTGGTCATGTCCGTGAGCACGACGAGTACTTGGTAGTCGTGTTCGAAGGCCAGGTACTCTGCAACGGTCAGCGCGCAACGCGGCGTGAAGATACGCTCGATGGCGGGGTCGCTGGCTTTGTTGATAAACGACACCACGCGCGAGCCCTGTCCGCCTTCTTGGAACGACCGGAGGAAATAGCCGACTTCGCGTTCGGTAAGCCCCATGGCCCCGAACACCACAACGAATTCCTCGCTGTCGCCCTTCGTGGACGACTGCTGGACAATCATGTTCGCCACTTCGTTTGCGGGAAGGCCGGCGCAGAAGAAAATCGGGAGCTTCTGGCCGCGCACGAGCGTATTGAACCCGTCGATGGTAGAGATACCCGTCTCGATGAAGTCGTTTGGTTTATCGCGGGATACGGGGTTAATGGCCGTACCGCCGATGTCGAGTTCCTTGTCCGCGATTACGGGAGGCAGACCGTCGATGGGATCGCCCGTGCCGTTGAAGGAGCGGCCAATGAGATCCTTGGCGACGCCGACGCGGGCGGATTCCTTTTTCAAGGAAACGGAGACGCGTTTGACGTCGAGGCCCTGGGTGCCCTGCAACACCTGGACCACTGCATGCTTCTTGCTGGCTTCCAACACCTGGCCTTGGCGCGCCGATCCGTCTTCCATGACCAAGTCGAGAATGGCGCCGGTCGGAAAGCGTCCGCCGTTGCCCAGGAACACCAAGGGTCCCGAGATGTAATTAAGGTCCCAAAACTCCTGGTGGAGCATGTTGGGGTTGGTTGCAGGACTCTTCGTCGTCGTTTCCATGCCTCGTTATCCTTTTTTGGACGTAAGATCGGCGAGGGCGTGCCTCATCTCTTCAAGTACGACTTTCTGGCGCGCCACGGATTTCTCGTTTGGCTCTTCGCGCAACCGGGCGATCTTTTCGCGAACCGGCAATTCCAGCACTCGGTTCAACGTCACCCCTTGCTCGATAACATGCTTGGCCGATTCGGCAAACTCGATGAGCGCTTCCATCAAGGCTCCCGCCTTTTCGAGCGAACAGTGCGCGTCATCGTCCGAGAACGCGTTTTGCTGCAAGAACACTTCGCGAATCATGCGCGCGACTTCGAGGATCAGGCGTTCCTGATCTTGAAGGGCGTCCGGACCCACGAGTTGGACCACTTCCTGAAGTTCGCCGTCGCGCTGGAGCAGCGTTTGAATCCCCTGGCGGAGCTTCATCCAATTCTTCGGGGCGTTGGCCTCGAACCAGGGGTCGAGTTCTTTGAAGTAGAGGGAGTAGCTGCGATTCCAGTTTACCGACGGATAGTGACGCCGATAGGCGAGCGATGCGTCGAGCGACCACAACGCACCCGCGACGCGCTGCGAGGTCTGCGTGACGGGTTCGGACATGTCGCCACCGGGAGGCGACACCGCGCCGACGATGGTCAGCGACCCATGGCGTGGGTGGTCGCCGCCGGCATCGGAACCGATGCACATGACGCGGCCGGTGCGTTCGTAGAATTCCGAGATACGCGCGGCGAGGTACGTGGGATAGCCTTCTTCGCCGGGCATTTCTTCCAGCCGGGCGGAGATTTCGCGAAGGGCTTCGGCCCACCGCGAGGTACTATCGGCCATGAGGGCCACGTCATAGCCCATGTCGCGGTAGTACTCGGCCAAGGTAATCCCTGTGTAGACCGATGCGTCGCGGGCGGCCACGGGCATGTTGGACGTATTCACGACCAGCACCGTGCGGTTCATGAGGGAGTCGCCGGTCTTCGGGTCCTTCAGGTGCGGGAACTCGTCCAGCACGTCGGCCATTTCGTTACCGCGCTCGCCGCAACCCACATAGATGATGATGTCGGCATTGCAGTATTTGGAGAGCGTCTGCTCCACGACCGTTTTGCCGGTGCCGAATCCGCCGGGAACGATGGCGGAGCCGCCCAAGGCGATAGGGAACAGGGTGTCGAGGACGCGCTGGCCGGTCAGGAAAGGCCGGTCGCACGGCTCCTTCTTGAACACGGGCCGCGGCCGTTTCACGGGCCAGTAGTGCATCATGGAGAGCTTGGTGCCGTCGTCCAGGGTAACGATGGTGTCTTCGACGGTGTACTCGCCGGCGGCGGCGATGTCTTTGATGACGCCGGATTTACCGGGGGGGACAAGGACGCGGTGCTCGATGGTGTTAGTTTCGGGGACCGTGCCCAGAATATCGCCCGCCTGGACCTGTTGGCCGACGGTAACTTTCGGTGTAAAGGACCACTTCTTGGTGCGGTTCAGCGCGACCGCGGTCAGCCCGCGCTCGATGAAGTTGCCGGACTGCTGCTGCAAGGTGATCAGGGGCCGCTGAATACCGTCGAACGTTGAGCTGAGGAGTCCCGGTCCCAATTCGACAGACAGGGGCCGGCCCGTAGGCACGACGGGTTCACCCAGGTACATGCCCTGAGTGTCCTCGAAGACCTGCGCAAAGATAGTGTCTTTGTCGATACGGATGACCTCACCCATGAGGCCCATCTTACCGACGCGCAAAATCTCGCCCATGGCCACTCCGAGCATTCCGCTGGCCGATACCATCGGCCCCGAAATGCGCGTTAGCGACCCAACCTGCGTTTGTTCCGTTGCGGGCATGTCGTCACTCCAGTCTGATTTCATAGCCTATCGCCGGGCGAAGCACGGCATTCAAATAGGCGTCCACATCCGATTCTTCTTCTTCAAAGCCGGGACAATAGACAACAAGCGGGCCGCCCTTACGGCGTTTCATCCGCTCTATAAACCATTCGGAAAAGCCGCTTCGCAGGTCTTCCTGTACGACCACAACGCTTACGTCGCTCTCAAGGAGTTCGTCGAGCGTCGCTTCCGCGGCTTGCGCATCCGCCACCGCTTGTACGGGCAGTCCCGCCAAGGTCAGCTTGAGGGCCAGCGCACCATTCGCCAATGCCGCCACACTAGGCATAAACAACCTCCTCGCGTATGCGGCTTCGAGGCAGTTTGCTGGCCTCGCCACGCGCGATGAGTCGCAGATTCACGACTTCGTTGTACTTCAACCACGTGAAGTGCATCAGCACCGCTATGCTCATTACGTGAACGCGCGACTCGCGCTTGAGATGGCGAATCATCAGCGAATCGAACAACCGCTCCAGAGGAGAAAACCGCAAGGTCTGAACGAACATGAAGAAGCGGTCGGACAACTCTTTGTACACCGTGCCGCCCAGCAGTTCCGCCGCGTGCTGCGCGTCGCGGGCGGTCGCCATGCTTTGCAGCGTGCCGGGGCGTAGAAGCCCGTGCGGAAGCAATTGCTCCGCCAGCGCTTCGGGGCCCATGCCGGGATCGCGCAACTGGAAAATGGTGCGCATGTTGATCCGGTCGATTTCCATCTGCAACGCCTTGCAAAGAATCTTGGCATCCTCGTCATCGGCGGCGCTCAGATCTTTTACGCTCGTCACGAAGTACTCGCGGTCGAGCCGTTCTTCGAGGAGCGCCACGTCGTTCGTCGCTTGATACGCGGGCAAGGCCTCTTCGAGCACCCCGCAGAGTCCCGGTTTCCAAGCGGCCAACGCCCCAATCAGGGACTCCATCGTTTCATGGTCGAGAAACGATTTCTGGAGCGCTACGGTCATGCTTGGCCCCGGCATCAGGCCGATCGCGGCCGTGGCTGCATCCAAGTTGTGGCGCCGGGAGCGAAGCAGCGATTTGACCGCGATGAGATCCCAGCGCAACATGAAGATTTGCGTCAGCTCGCGCAGGCGTCCTTGCGTCAAGCCAAACAGTGTGTTGAACGTTGCCACGAGATTCCGGGTAACCGCCTCTTCGACGGCATCGGCCCCGTGATAGCGCGTCAAGGCCTCGGCCATCTCCTGTTGGTACGGCCCGGCAAGCAGGGCGTCCGCCATACGCGCCACATCGCCCAAATCGAGTAGATTCTCGAATTCGGCCCGCGGAAACAGGCGGCTCCGCATCCCGCAGATGCGCGAGTTCATGTACGGCGCTAACGCGTCCGTGTTTTCCATCAGTGCCCCACCTTAACGCCAAACAATGTATCCAGACATATCCGGCGCGCTTCGTTCTGGACCTTGGCGAACCGGGCCGAGAGCGAATTCGTAACTCGATACGTGCGCTCCGCGTCTTGAAAGGCGATGCCGTCCACAAGATCCGGATCGGGCTGCACGGTCAAACCAGTCACCGCTTGCTTCTGAAGCCATGCGCGGCAGAGTTCCGCATGCGCGGGCGGGGCAAGAATTGTCCCATTCTTGGGCGAGTACTCGACCAACTCTGCCAGCAATCCCTCCAAGATGCCCGGAAACCGTTCTCCCATGGCCAAGCGATGGAGCTCCACTCCTACCGAAACCAGGACCTCGTTGGCCACGGCATGTTCCATGGTCAGGGTCTCGTTTTCCGCGGCGCGAAGCGCCAGCTCCAGCGCACGCTTAGCATGGCGCTCGGCCTCCGCGTGCGCCTGCTCCAGCGCGTGCACACGACGGCTCTCCGCCTTGGACTTCGCATCCGCGATAATGGCATCCGCCTTCTGGCGCGCGACGGCGAGGTGGTCCTCGCATTGCTGCGCCACTTGGCGGGCCATGGTATCAAGCAAGGCTTGTTGCATGGGATGTGATGCTAGATCTTCATCAGGAGCATGATGGCGATAACGAAGCCGAACACGACAATCGTTTCGGGAATTGCGTACAGAAGCAGCACGTTACCGAACAATTCCGGCTTCTCCGTGATGGCTCCCGTACCGCCCGCGCCAACCGATGCCTGTGCACGCCCGGTGCCGAGGCCTGCGCCTGCGATGGCAATGCCTGCGCCGATGGCCAAGCCTAATGCGCGCAAACCGTAACCCGTGCTACCGGTCTGACGATCTTTTTCGATTGCCGCAGTCGCCTCACCGGCTCCCTCACCACCTTCTTGCGCGTGTGCCGGAATGAAGATCGGGCCCACTGCCAACACCAGAATCATCGCGGCCATCGCGGCCAGCGCGACCTTAATTCCGCTCCTATGCTTCAGAACCGTTACCATAGTGCCTCCTTCTTGAACGGTTGATAACCTCTACCTTCGGGTCTGTAAAACTTGGGCAGAAACTCAACATAATTCAGACGCAACGAGTGTATCGTCGGGCTGAACAGGCTGAGACCGATGTTGAACGTGTGGATGAGCAGGGCCAAGGGCAAGCCGATCAGCAGTCCCGCGCCCGCACCCAGTTGATTTGCGAGATCCGCAATCAGGACGCCGGCAAGTCCCAGGGCCATAAGTCGGCAGTAGGAAAGCACGTTTCCGACGAGCGACACGACTTCGAGCGCAAGCACTGGGGCCATCGCGCCAGCGGCCCAAATGAGGATCCCCAGGAAGGCGACCATCAGGGCGGCTGCAATTGCCGTGAAAATCGGTGCGGTAAACGGCCACACGCCGAAGAACTGCATCGAGAAGACGCCAATTCCGATGAGGCCCAGCAACAGGGCGAGTTTCTCGGCGGCGTGCTTCACGTGATGATGACTGTAATCCGCCCAGATTCCGAGCACCAACGCCAGAGGGATGTGCACGGCCCCGAATGCGATTGCCATCAGCATGAGCGTGATGACGTCGTGGCTCCGATGAAAGAAGACCGGCATGTGGAGATAATGTTCCCCGAAATTGCCGAAGAACTCCCCATACACGACACCGAAGACGGCGGTCGATGCGGCCATCCAATAGGCCACCGTGCCGACGTTATTGAGAATCTCGATGTGCCCCGCCTTGCGTTTCAGGAAATAGGCCAGCCCGCCAATAACGGCGGCATACCCGACATCGCCCAGAATGAACCCGTAGAAAAGCACGAAGGCGATAGCCACGAGGGCCGTGGGATCCACGGTGCCATACGTGGGCGGCTTGAAAATCATGAGCAACGTTTCGAACGGCTTCAGCAATCGGTGATTCCGCAGGAACGTCGGAATGCTGTGGACTTCTATTTTGTCGATGGGCAGGTGGCTAATGAGCACCTTGCCCGGAAACTTGTTTTCGATGCGTGCCGTGAGAGTCCCGACCATATCGCCGGGCGCCCAACCGTGGATAACTCCGACCATCGCGCTTTGGGCAAAGCTCCCCATGGATACCAACTGGGCAATCTCGTCGGAGATCTTCGCTTCATACGCCATCAACTCGGCGCCTATCTCTTTGGAATAGTCGAACAACCGGGAAGCCAACTCTTGCCCGCTAGCCTTGTGCTTGGCAATGGCTAAATCAAGCTTCTGAATCACTTCCTGGATGGTCGCTCCGCGAAGATCCTTCTCCGGCATTTCCACGGGTGCAATAAGTTCTTCCTTGAAGATGCGGGCCACAATATCGTTCCGCGACTGCGGGTAGGTGATTACGCCCGCCACCACGTTGCGCGAGACTTTGTGGTGGAAAAGCCGGGAATCGGCCCCGACCTCTCCCTTGCGGCGTTCTTCGAGCCGCTCCAACGCTTTGGAAACGTCCCCTTTGAGCACGAACGCACGCGCGTCTTTTCCCAGCTCGACCGGGCGGCCGCCCAACAGCGGGGCTATCGTCTCCAGGGTCTTCTTGAAACTGGTGAGGACCTCCAGATTGTCCTGAACATTCAACCGCCGGCGCGTGAGCGCGCGCAGCTCGCGCACCCAGCCTCGGGATAATTCTTCTAACTCGCTGCTAGTCTTTGACTTAAGACTGTTTCCGGCCGCGGCGACGTATTGCGGATGCGGCTTCGCGGACAACAAAGGAACCACTTCATTTAGCGTACGATGCACCGCTTCCAGAGCATCCGCTTTTTGCTGCTGCGAAGGAGATAGTGCGACGCGCTTCAAGAAACCGGGGGCCGAGTCGAGCGCCAACGGCACTTCTTCGACGTGTAGGAGTCCCTGGTCCTGCAAAAAACCGACGACTTCGGGCATTGCGTCCCGCATGCAGACGATTTCGAGGCGTTCCATTTTGGCGATCATCGAGAGTCCTCGGCTCTGGACCCCGTGCGAGGGAGCACGAGCCCGAATGCGTGACGAACGGCAATGCGAGCATTGGCTTGCGCTTCTTGGCGCATATGCTCGAGCTTGTCCTGTGCTTTCTTGGCGCGCTGGAGGCGTTCCGCCTCGCGCTTGCTTTCAGCCTCACGCTGAATGCGAGTGATTTCCGCCGACAACGAGGCCGCGGACTCTTCAGCGATACGCGCCGCTTCGATGCGCGCCGCTTTGAGTATAGCCTCTGCCTGGCCTTCAGCTTCTTCTTGCTTGGCCAGCAACCATTGCTCGTGTTGCGCTATCGCCGGTAAGGCAGAACTAGCGCTTGCCGCTGATTTTTCCACGACTCTCCAAAAAAGTTGCCGTCAACTTGGGAGCGAGTCCCAGCCCGGCAAGCCCCGCGCAGCGTCTAGACCAAGAAACACTGCCAACACTTCTTCCCGAGTGCCTGCTTCAAGCGATGGAGTGTGCCAAATCGCTGAGGCTCGTGTCAAGTTTCGTACATACTTTCCGTTAGGTCGCCTTGCGGACTGGACACTGGGCCACGCTTTGGGCAACGATACGGCCAGTTACTCCATAGGCGGCAAGCGGGGAATGCCACGTGTACAAGAGGTCGCAAACATGAAATCCGTCTGTGTTCACTCCCATGCCAAGGTCAATTTCTACCTCGACGTGGTTCGGCGACGCCGAGATGGATATCACGATATCGAGACCCTGTTCCAAACGATTTCGCTGGCCGACACGCTTGTCGTCGAAGTCCGCCCTGCGGAACTCTCCATGGAATGCTCCAATCCAGCGCTCGAGTGCGGACCCTCGAATCTCGTGCTCAAGGCAGCCGAGATGCTCAGAAAAGCGACGGGCTGCCGCATCGGAGCGCACATGAATCTTGCCAAACGTGTGCCTATCGCAGCGGGGCTTGCCGGAGGATCCGGCAATGCGGCAGCGGCCCTGGTAGCGCTGAATGCGCTCTGGAACCTGGATCTGCCCAACGCTCGGCTACGCCGGATGGCCCTGGCGCTGGGATCGGATGTGCCTTACTGTCTTGAGGGAGGGACGGTTGCCGCCACCGGGCGCGGCGAGCGCATGTGCAAACTGAATCCCGTCCCCGAGTCGTGGCTCGTGCTCGTGCATCCGCCATTTGCCGTAAGCACGCGGGCGGTGTACACAAGCCCCCTCCTGCATATCAGCGAGGAACGGCCATTTGCCGGGCGGACTCCCTCCTT
>JBAZRU010000095.1:0-1462 GCA_041662805.1 Candidatus Hydrogenedentales bacterium
CTTTGTCGCGACGGCCAAAGACGCGCCCGAAGGCGATCTTCAACGCTGGAAGCAGGACCTTGAAGCGAGCAAGAGCACGCTGCTGGCGGTGCTGCAAACGTGTAGCTACGGGAGGAAGTCGAACGAGGCCATTGCCAAGGCCTATTCGAAAGAGGAGTTGGAGAAGCTCGCCGATTCGGGAGAGCACCTCCGCGTCGGTATGGCCCTCTACGACGTGAAGCGTTACGACGAAGGTTTGGAGGTATTCAACGCATACGAGAAGGTGGCCACAAACGACGTTGAGCGCGGCATCGCCCTTGTGTGGCAAGGACATCTGCTGGACCTACTGGGAAAGAGGCAGGAAGCCATCGCCGCCTACAAGAAGGCCGCGGGTCTCAGCGTGGATCAGACGATAAGGCATGACCAATTTGGAATTGGCTACAACTTAAGGGAATACCCAAAGGAGAGGATGGAAACACCCTTCGTGCGCATGGAGAACAAGGACAAAGACTGAGCGAAGCGGGGAGCTCCGGCACAGTAAAACAATAGGACGGATCAGTCCGATCCGACCGATCCGGCCTATACAATTGTGTCAATCGGCGAGCGCGGTATCTAGCGGGAATCCCTACCGGAAAAGATTGTTGAAGGATTCCTTATATACGCCGCCAAGCGGAGTGAAGAAGAACAATGCGGCTGCCACCGCGATGATGACTATCACGATTAGGAGGTTCTTTGTCCCCTTGGACATTCCAGCTCCGCTCGCGGCCACCTGCGCGGCAACGCTGCCGACAAATACCTTTTCGCCTGCTTCCGCGCGGGACTTCTTGTCTTCGAGGCCGCCGAGAGTCTCATTGATCGAGATAAACGCGCGATGCCACTCGTTTTGCAGCTTTTTGATAGCCACTTCGGACTGCGAGTAGATGGCTTCGAGGTTGGTTGCGCCGGATACGATGTTCATCGTATTGCCGTCAAACCGATAATCCGCGCCAAGGCTCTCTTTGATAACTTGGTGCTCGCGGGCAAGTTTGCTCTTAATCTTCAAGAACTGATTTTCGAGCTGGGCCTTGTTTACGCCCGGGCTGGGGTACGCGCTCAGAATCTGGTTGAACAACAACCAGTCATTCATGAACTCCCGACAGACCTGAATGCTTCTGTCGAGAGTGTCAATAACCTTGAGTTGCTTCTTATTGGGTGCCATTAGAGGCTGCCTCTCCTACCGATGGATTAACCCCCGAGTCAACCCAAGGAATGTAACACATACCGAGGATCAAGTCAATTAAGACCGGGACGCACGTCTCGCATAACCCACTGAGGACGTAGGTTTTGGCACTAGCGGACTCCCGGAAGATCCCTACGCGGTTAGGGACGCAAAGGCATTTGCCGCAGCCGCCATGGGGGAGTAAACGGGCGAATTGAGGCCCGGATCGACATCGAGAATCGCCTGGGCGTCCCGCCGCGCGGCGTCCAGAATCCGTACGTCGCG
>JBAZRU010000095.1:1472-9244 GCA_041662805.1 Candidatus Hydrogenedentales bacterium
AGGTCCGCGACACGCAGGTCACTGAGGCCTGCTTGGCGAACGCCGCGAAACTCGCCGGGGCCGCGCATCTCAAGGTCCGCTTCCGCAATATCGAATCCGCTTGTCGTGCCGCACAGAATCTCCAGACGTTGGCGTCCGTCCGGAGTTTTCGGCTTACCCAGCAGGAAGCAGCGCGAAGGCACGTCCCCTCGCCCGACGCGTCCCCGCAACTGGTGGAGTTGGGTCAGGCCGAATTGGGCGGCGTCTTCTATCACGATGGTCGTGGCGTTGGGGCAGTCGATGCCGACTTCGATCACCGTCGTGCTAACCAACACGTCCAGTTCGCCGCGCTTAAACCGGTGCATGACCTCGTCCTTCTCCGCCGACGCGAGCCGTCCGTGGAGCAGTCCGAGGCGCAGCCCCTCCAATGGCCCCGAGGCCAATTGCTCGAAGTGGCTCGTCACGGCAGTCAAGGCGCGCGCAAGCGACTCCTCGACCAGGGGGCAGATGATGTAGGTCTGGCGTCCCATGTCCGCCTGTTCGCGAATGTAGGCGTGGAGTCCGGGGACTTTCGCGGGAGGGACGCGAGAGGTTTTCACGGGGGCGCGATTGGGCGGCAGTTCGTCGATGACCGAGATGTCCATCCCGCCGTACACGGTCACGGCGAGCGTGCGCGGGATGGGCGTGGCCGTCATGTGCAGCATGTCTGGGTTGAGGCCTTTTTCGAGCAGGGCCGCGCGTTGGACCACGCCGAAACGATGCTGCTCGTCGATGATCACGAGTCCCAAGCGATGGAACGACACGCGGTCCTGAATGAGCGCGTGCGTGCCCACGACTACTAGGCATGCCCCGGATGCTAGCATCTCGACGATGCCGCGCGAGCCGGCCGTCGATCCCGTGAGCGCGACCACGTCGATGCCTAATGGACCGAGCGCTTCGCACAACGTCAACGCGTGTTGCTCCGCGAGGATTTCCGTCGGGGCCATTACGGCGGTTTGGAAGCCGCCATCCGTAGCGGCGGCGATTGCATGCAAGGCGACGGCGGTCTTTCCGCAGCCCACATCCCCCTGCAGTAGCCGAACCATGGGCCGGTCCGAGGCCATGTCCCCAAAAATTTCCGCGACGGCGCGTTGCTGCGCGCCGGTCAGCGCAAACGGGAGCGACGCGCGCAGGGCTTGAAGCGCCGGCCCGTCCACCACGTGGCGAAATGCCTTGGACTCGTTGTGCCTTGCCAGCCGCGAGAGCAGCACGCCGAGTTGAATTCCCAAGAGTTCCTCGTAGGCGAACCGGCTTCGCGCGGCCTTGGCCTCGTCCAGGTCGTCGGGGAAGTGGATGGAGCGAAGGCCTGCGTCCGCGGGCGGATAGCCGTATTTCGTGGCGAGGCCGGGCGGCAGCGAATCGACGATTGGTTCGCGAAGACCGTCGAGCGCGGTGCGCACGAGGCGACGGAGCATGCGCTGCGAGACGCCTTCGGTCAATCGGTACACGGGAACGATGCGGCCCGAGTTCAGCAAGTCATCTTCGTCGCCAGTGAGGAGTTCGTATTCGGGATTGCGCAGCGCGAGGCCGCTCCATTTCCCGGCCTGCCCCGAGAAGAATCCGCGCGCGCCCGGTTTGAAGGCCTGCGCGAGATAGGGTTGGCCGAACCAGATGGCCTTCAACTGGCCCGATTCGTCTCGTAGAGTAACCTCTGCCATGCTCAGGCCGTGCCGCAATCGCATGACGCGCGACTTCACAACCTCGGCGCATACGGTTACGGAATCGCCATCGTGTACGTCGCTCAGCGGCGTGGGACAACGGCGATCTTGATAGCCTCTGGGAAAATGGAAAAGGAGGTCGCGTATCGACGCGATTCCGAGCTGGGCCAACAATTCCGAGCGCTTTTCACCCACGCCCGGCAACACGGTGACGGGGCTTTCGAGCCGCGCCGCGGCCGCAGGTACGTCGCGCAATTCAGGTTACTCCGCCGGACATGCCGGGGCAGACTTATGATCCCGAATCATGCGCGCGGCCACGTGTAGTTGCCGGTGTAGAGGTCGAACAAAGTCCGGTAATACTTCATGAACCGGTTCGGCTCGTCGTTGTAGCCAATCTCGGCGAGGCACCAGCCTTTGTAGTCCATGGCCTTCAAGCGGCTGAACAGATCCTGCCACGGATACTGATAAACGCCGATATCGGTGATGTGGGCGTGGGCGATCTTATCCTTCAGCAAGTTGAAGTTCGCTTCGATGCTGCCTGTGTCGTCCATGTCGCCCTTGTTTGAGTTCCAGCACACGAGCGCGTTGGGGTGGTCCGCCGCGTCCATCATCGCGCGCACCAGTTTCGGCTCCGAAGAACCTTTCCCGTGGACTTCGAGGCGGATCTGGACGCCGAGGTCCGCGCCGAACGTGGCCACCTGCTTCAACGCCTTACCGATTTGCTCGCAGGTTTTCTCGACGGGCACGCCCTCCGGCAAACCATTCGGCCTGACCTTAATGCCCGAAGCACCAACTTCCGATGCGAGCCTGCAATATGCAATCGCGCCTTCGATGTTCTTCTTCACTTCTTCCGGGTCGGCGCTGTGGAATTCGTAGGTGGAGCCGAGTCCGGCAATCTGGATCGGCGAGTCCGCGAACTTGCGTTTCACGTCCGCGCGCTGCTCGGCGGTCAGGGTCAGTTCGACGCCATGCTTGTGCTCGGTGCGCAGCTCGACCCCTTCGAGGCCCGTGTCCTGGCAGAACGCGATGAGCGCGGGCACGTCCATGTCTTTGCCCATGTTGTAGGTGACCATTCCGAGCTTCATGAGTATCCTCCCCTTCCGTTATACGCTCCCCCCTTTGAGCGCCAATCCGCGAAAGGGTATCTTAGACTCTTGGGCGTTTGGCTTCCACTGAAGGGCAGGAGAGCGCAAATGAATCTGGTGCTGGTGCTTTTGAGCGCGATTGCGGCGGCGGAAGAATTTCCGGTCAATTACGACGAGTCGAAGGTGCCCGCCTACACCTTGCCCGATCCTCTAGTCACGGTGTCGGGCGAAGCGGTTACGACCCCGGAACAGTGGAGAGAGAAGCGCAGGCCGGAAATTCTGGAGTTGTTTCAGTCGCACGTCTATGGGCGCAGCCCGGGACGGCCGGAGGCCATGCATTTCCAGGTCCGCGAGAAACACGAGAAAGCCCTTGAAGGTAAAGCCATCCGCCGACAGGTTCGCGTGTACTTCGCGAAGGGCAAGAACGAGCCGTGGATGGACATCCTGATGTACCTTCCGAAGGACGCGAAGGGCCCGGTTCCGCTATTTGTCGGCATGAACTTTCGCGGCAATCACGCCATCAGCCTCGACCCCAAGATTCCGCTTTCCGAGAAGTGGCTACCCAACTCCAAAGAGGACGGCATCACGGACAATCGCGCAACGGAAGAGTCGCGCGGGTGCGAAGCCAGCCGGTGGCCGGTAGAGATAATTATCGAGCGAGGCTATGGATTGGCCACGATCTGCTATAGCGATATCGACCCCGATTTTGATGACGGCTTCCAAAACGGCGTGCATTCCTTGTTTTACGGGGAGGGGCAGACCAAGCCCGGCGCGGACGAATGGGGTTCCATCGGCGCATGGGCGTGGGGTCTTAGCCGCGCGTTGGACTACTTCGAAACCGACCGCGACATCGATGCGAAGCGCGTGGCCGTGATGGGGCACTCGCGTCTCGGCAAGACAGCGCTGTGGGCGGGCGCGCAAGACGAACGATTCGCGCTCGTCATCTCGAACGACTCCGGGTGCGGCGGGGCAGCCTTGAGCCGTCGTGCATTTGGAGAAACGGTCGCGCGCATCAACCACAATTTCCCGCACTGGTTCTGCGACAACTTCACCCAATACGACAACAACGAGGCTGCGTGCCCCGTGGATCAGCATGAGTTGATTGCGCTCGTTGCGCCACGCCCTGTGTACGTCGCCAGCGCGGAAGAGGATCGCTGGGCCGACCCGCGCGGGGAGTTTCTTGCGGCGAAGAACGCGAGTCCGGTGTATAAGCTGTTCGGGTTGGAAGGCCTCGCTGCGGAAGACATGCCCGCCGTGAATCAGCCGGTGAAGAGCATCGTCGGCTATCACATCCGCACCGGCAAACACGACACCACGCGCTATGACTGGGAACAGTACCTCGACTTCGCGGACACGTATATGAAGTGACGAAAGACTTTCGTGAGGGGAGTTCAAGAATCGGACCGATCAGTCGGATCCGACGGATCGGTCCGATTCTTAGTCTTGAATACCCGCCGCCTCGTCACTCCCCTCGCGCGTACTTCTTCATGGCGTGCACATTCTCCGGAGGCGTGTCGCTGGGGACTTCGCATCCCGCGCTGACGATGTAGCGCGCGCCCGCTTCCTTGTGGCATTGGGCAATAGCCGCGCGAACCGCATCGGGCGTGCTGTCGCGCAGGTCGCGGACAGGATCGATGTTGCCAAGCAGGACTTGGTCCGGGCCCATCGCGGCGCGGCCTGCGGCGATGGAGGCGTAGTAATCGAGGTCGACGATGTCGCAGCCCAAGCGCCCCATGCCTTCTAGGATAGGCGTGGTGTCGCCGCAGATGTGCAGGCGCACTTTCACGCCCATCTCGTGCAGCGCGTCCACCATCTTCTTCTCGAAGGCCCACACATGTTCTTCGTACAGCGCGGGGCCAATCAGCGATGCAGCCGCGTCGCCCACGCCGATGATATCGACGCCAGCGTCCACTTGCGCGCGCGCGAATTGCAGTTCCATCTCCAGCACGAACTCGAAGAGGTCCTTCACGAATGCAGGGTCCTCGAAGAAATCCGTCATCAGCGTGTTGATGCCGCGCAAATCGGCGGCTTCCGCGACGGGCCCTTCGATCCACCCTTCGACGAGTTTGTCTTTGCCGACCTTCTTCCTAAGCAGGGCAGCACCTTTGACGCGGTCGTGCATGCGCCCGCCGCCCAAGGGGTCCGGTACGCGCAGGCGCGCGAGGGCGGTCTTGTCGTGGAGCAACGCATTGGCCTCATTCACGGCAGGCGGCTGGTCTTCGAAATAGTGGATGTCCGCGCCGCAATCTGCTGCCTCCCGCGCCGGGTCCGATATGCACGAGACAAAGTCGAAATCGAAGTCCTCCGCCACGCGCACCTGCGTCTCCGCGAGCACGCGATAGTACGACGCATAGCGCCCGTAGTGAACGCCGGCGTGGTTCGCGGCAAACATCATGGTGATGGGCATCAGCGGCAGGCTGTCGGTAGGCTGCCCCGCAATCATCGCAAGTACGCGTTCGCGTCCGTTCATGGCTAGGTTCCCCCTTTCTCTCCATAATAGCATGAGGGTCCGGCCGCGGGGAGCCGGACCCTCGGGTGGTGAGGCAGGTGGGAACTAAGGTCCGGTGTTAGACCAGACCGGTGAGAGTGGCTGGAATGAAGGATGGGTGCAACGGCGCTTCCGCGGGCTGCGGCGCCGCCGTCAGCAAGTCCCATGTGCGCAGGAAGGCGCTCTCGAAGGACCGTGTCTCTGCGTATCGGCGCGCGGCCTTTCCCATGGCGTCGAGCCTCGCACGGTTGCACGCGAGGTCGCGCATGGCGTTGAACAGGGCCGTCTCGTTGTTGCCCACGACGATTACTCCAGTTTCACCGTCAATGAGGTTTTCCTTCGGGCCGCCCTGATCGGTGACAATGACGGGAATACCGGAGGCCTGCGCTTCGAGCACCACGTTGCTGAAAGTGTCGGTGGTGCTGGGGAAGACAAAGAGGTCGGAGGAGGCGTAGATGGTATCTAGCTCCGCGCCGCTCTTGAATCCGGAGAATGTGCAGGGGCAGTCCTTCAGAATTTCCTGCATCTCCGGGAGATAGGGGCCGTCGCCTACGACAACGAGAAGGACCTCGCCGGCTTCCTGCGCGAGACGCCTGAATGCATTCGCCAATTGCGGAAGATTCTTCTCCTTCGATACCCGCCCGACGTACAGCAGTTTTACGGAGGACCGCAATGGTTCGGACTTATCGAAGACGCCGTTCCTGTTTCCGGGGTTGAAACGCTTGGTATCGACACCGCGGGGGTACACGAGGATCTTGTGCAGGCCAATGCCACGCTCGACGAGTTCATCGCCCGTTGCGCGCGACGGCACATATACGAAACCCATCTGGTCGTAGTACCAGATCATCATCCGCCACATGATCTCTTCAATGGAGCCGTCGTCGGTGAGGTGCTTGGCATACTGCGGCAAGGCCGTGTGATATGTGCCGGAGATGGGCTAGTTGAGGATACGCGAAACCGCCAGCGCCGCGAGCCCCAACGGCCCCGGCGTGGACGAATGCAAGTGCGTGATTCCCTGCTGGTAGCAGAAGTCGAGTATCTCGAGAAAGGGAGGAAACTTCAGCGTTAGGTTCTCGTACTCGGGCAAGGCATAGGTTCCGACCGGCTCGAAGTGGCGCACATTCGGAAGCGGATTCGCCCCGGGGGCCTCGCATGTGATGACGACGTAGTCTTTGCCCGCGTTGAGCGCGGTGCGCGCCTGCTGTTGCAGCGTGTAGGCGACGCCGTTCACGTCGTAGAACGTGTCCGTGAAGTGGGCTAACTTGGCCGCTTTCGCGCCCACGCGAGCCGCGTCCGACGGCGTGCCGAATTCAGCCAGGACGCTTTTGCTGAAGTTGCGGACTTTGACATGAAGCGAGTACGCGACAAAATACGGGGCGAGCATCGCATAGAGCGACCCCGCGGACCCGATGGAGTGGAAGATGTCGAAGAAGCGTGCGCTCATGACCCGGTCGATGGTGCGCACGCCAAACTCGGCGAGGACCCGGTTCGACACGCGATTGACGAACTCGAACCAGCGGTCCTCGGTGTCGGCACGTTGTTCGCCGCGCGGGGCGTGCACCAGTTCGAGGAGCTTTGGATCGCCCTTGATAATCTTCTCGGATTCGCTCCGGAACATCTCCGTCAACGTGTCGGGTATCGTGACGCGGCGGCTGCGCTTGCGCTGGCGCCATTTGAGTGCAAGCCGGTCAAAGAGGGTCTCATCTCCTTCGGTCTGCTGCAAGAGTGATTGCTCGAGGAACTTCAGAAATAGGTCGCGGTTCTTGAAGCGTCCCAACTCGAAGCGGTCCTTGAAGAACTGATAAGCGACACCGTAAACGTTGTGCGCCAACATTTTCGGCGACGCCTCGCGTCCAACGATGCGCGCGCGCCCCGCGTGGACCCCGCCCCAAAACTCCTCAAGCGTCGTGGCGCCCATGACTTCGGTGTAGGTTCGCGCCAAGTGCAGGGAACTGTGGTCATCGCTGCCGCCGGTGAAGTTCTTGCGCCAGATTTCGGGCGCTGCCGGTGCAAAGCCATGCTTGATTGCAAGACGCTCGATAATCTCCGGCGTAAGCCGCTCGCAGATGCGTTGCAGGTTCAGGTTCGCTTCGCCGTTTTGGTCGCCGTTGATTTCGAAGTTCTTGAACAAGAGGATGAGCCGTTCGACATGGTCCATGGTGAGGCGGTCATTGACGCCAAACAGCGGATGCGCCAGCACGTGCTTGATGCCCTGAGCGCGAACGTACTCGACGAACTCGTAAATGTTTTCCCGCACCCGCGTGATATCCGTGTGCTGCGCCTCCGTGATGTCGTACGTCAGCACATGGACTTTGCAGCGATCCTCGGGAAAATAGACGGTTGCCTCCTCGCTGATGAAGGTGTTGGGTAAGTCGGCGATCTCAAGGCATCCGTCGATGACGTTATGGTCCGTGATGGTAGCGGCGGTCATCCCGAGGCGGGCGGTCATGCGATAGAGTTCGCGCGGCTCCGTATAACTTTCCGGACACCCGAGCTTTTGCATCACCCATAAGGTGGGCCGCT
>JBAZRU010000095.1:9254-14582 GCA_041662805.1 Candidatus Hydrogenedentales bacterium
CAGGTCGATGCGCATGGAGGTCCCTCTCCTGGGGGCGTTCACTACCCCGTTCCGCTGGACTTCACTGTCCGCGTTCTCTTATTCAACATATCTTTCGCTCGAATTCTAGTTCGAGGTTGTTAGATCGCGAATAGTCACTGGTTAGGAATTCGCTAGGGGAAGTTGGTCATTTTGGGCCGAGGGAAGTGGATTGTCGCCTGCATCGTGCGACACGGCGGCCACCTTCGTGTCGACTTCTGAGAACGTTTGGCGAAATCTCGCTACAACGTTTCTCTGTTCACGTCCATGAGATACGCGCCCGCCCAGCGCCCGGCGGCGGAACCGGGAGACTTCTGCAGGAGCATGCGTGCCACCGTTCGAGCCTCGTCGGGGCTTTGTAGATGATTGATGCAAATGAGGGCGGCACGATGCGCGGCGAGCGACCATACGGGGAGGTCGTTGGAAAACCGGCGCATGATTTCCCGGTAAACCCTGTAGGCCTCGTCCATGCGACCGTCCGCTTCAAGTGCAACAGCAGCGGCCTTGAGCGCATGTGGAGACGCCGCATCCGCCCGGTCGATCTCCTTGAACAAGCGCACGGCGCCGTCCACATTGCCCCGGCTGGCCAAGGTGCGTGCGCGATCCATCTTAGCGGCAGCCTCGGGCCGGGAAATCGTCTTTGCCGTTTCGGCGACAGGCGCCGGGACTGTTCCGCGCTTTGCGATTTCGGCAATCAGATAGTCCGCGCTTTCGGGTTCGTCGAGATGGTTGCGCAGGATATTCGCAAGCAACTGCGCAGACGGCAGCCACTCCACGGTGTTGTCTCGATTCAAGCGCATGATTTCGCGCAGCATATCGGCCGCCTCATGAGGGCGCTCGTGCCTGGCCAATAGCACCGCTGCTTCGAAGAGGGGCTTGGTCGATTGCGGATACTCACGATAGAACCATTTGTACGCCTTAACCGCACCGTCGATGTCACCCGATAGCGCAATGCGTTCCGCTTCGGCGCACCCCACTGGAACAGGAGACGGAGGGCGCTCGCCGCTCATGAACATCGTTATGCTCGAGGCAAATCCTGCCGCAACCAGGTATCCGAGAAGAAGCATGGGCACGGCCCCGCCCGCGAGGCTTGCCATCACCAGGGTCAGTTGTTCCGACGCGGACCAAACGCCGTCGATTCGTTGCGTGATAATGCCGCACGCGAGAATGGCGAAGGCGTGAATCGCCAGCGCGCCGACAAGGAGTAGAAGCGCTTCGGGACCATGCATCGCACCTTGCGTATGAGGCCCTTTGCGTGCGACGACCCAAATACCAGCGATGGTCAAGACGGCATCGGTACTGAAGAGGACAATGATCCCAACGTTCATTGCGAATGCTCAGTCTTTTTGGTCAATTGTGGCACCCGCTGCTTCGGTGGCGCTGTGATGCCGAAGCACGCCGTCGACGTAAACGCGGTACCCCTTCAATTCATCGGGCGTGATGGATTCGTCGTTCGCAGGATTCCACGCAATGGTCACGTCGTGATTGTGGTACCGGATGCCATCAATGGTAAAGGCGGGCATGGCTGGGTCGATGATCGGACGAACCTCAATCACGTCATCGGATCGAGGGCGCAACCCCGCCAAGTCGGCGATAATGATGTCGATGTACGTGGAATGGTTGTAGTCGCGCTGTTCCGTTCGCCACGCGGCGGTCTCGCCATCGTAGAACTCGCCTGTCCACGGAAAGGTTGGGTCTCCGTCGAGGAACTGCGCCTTGGTAAACGAATCGAGCAGATCGCGGAAGTCGCGTGGCGCTAGCGGGCTCTGCTTGTAGTCGCGCAGCGTCGCCGCCATGGCCGACAGCACGATGCTGTTCGCATGAGGCCAGGTGGGGCCGTTCCACATGCAGCCAGTGGCCTTCTTCCCGTTGAACAATTCGTCCTGCGAGTAGGCAGGGCACTTCTTCGTAGCCGACGCAACGGGCCACGTGGTCCAAAATTCGGCGGGATCCAAGATGGACTTCCAGGCATCCGCATAGGGCTTCTCCGTCTCGCCCGAGAACATCGAGAAGTAGAATGGGTACACGCCCACGACTTCCTTCACCATGGCCTTCTCGTGCGCTTCGGGCTTTACGGAGTAGAAGAACTTCGTCCCCTCGTCCCACATCGTTTTCCCGGTTGCGTCGCGGATCGTGTCGGCAATTGCATCGTAGTGCTTGGCGCCTTCCGCGTCTCCGATGACGGACAACACGCGCGCGAGATTGCGCGCATCGCCGTACACGTACGACGTAAGATCTACGCGCTCCAATTGTTGGTCCTGCTTCTCCGCATCGAAATTGTTGAAGTAGAAGAACGAGGGTTGCCACTCCATACCTGTCCACCAGTGGCTATCCACAAGAAGAAGGCCGTCGTTGTCCTTGTCGTAGACGGTCATCCATCCATCGACGTTCTTCTTCAGCGCGCCGGCCCATTTCTTCAAGGCCTCCACATTCGGATGCACGCAATGTGCTTCCCACACCGTCGACGTAATCCAATCGGTGTATTGTCCGTCGCCGATGCTGCTCGGGCGAATATGACTTGGAAACACTCCGTCCGCCTTTTCATTCGCGCACCACGTCGAGATGATTCCGCGCACGTATTGCGGATCGCGTAACCAGCGCGTCTCGCGAATCTGGTGCCCCGCGCCATACGAAATCATGTTGGCGTACCAGTCCGCGGTCCATCGCCCTTCAGAAATGCCCCAATCCGCGAGCCGGCCCTCGCCCACACGAAACAGGTTCTTGCGCAGGATGCTCGTGGCGCGATGCCAATACTGCCGTTCCATCGTCGTGTCCGCGGACGTGAATGAGGGGAGTTTGTCTATATTCCACGCCAGATACTCGTTGATGTGCGCGCTCAGCGGGTCGTGCTGCGCGATCGCGCGCTTCAGCGCCGCGTCGGCTTCCCGTGCCTTCGTATTCACGGCCAAGTACAACGACACGGTCTCCGATGCGCCCGCTTTCAACTCGAGGGTGCGCGTACACTTCGTTTCACCACCGGTTTGGTCCGGCAACTCAGTCCCCTCGGCGTGCACATACAGTGTGTCGATGTTCACATTCGAGCCAGTCGCCAGCGAAACCGCGCGAATGCGAAAGGGCCCTTTCGCTACGTTGCCCAGCGGGATAGACGCCACGCCGAACTCTTCCTTGGTTGAGCCCCATCCGCCGGTGCCTGCAAATGCAATCTGCTCTACGCGCCGTCCGTCGCCAATCTGCACCTTGAACGGCGCTTCGCTCGCCTCCGCTCGCGCATACCGTATCGACAGCGTCCCCTTTTCGATCGGCTCCTTGACGTCGATAAGCCATACGGCAAAATCGTCCGCCGCGCCCCCGAATCCTCTCCCTAGCACACGCTCGCCGTTTGCCGCGGGCTTCTCGTCGTCACCGGTGCTGCCGCGTTGGGCCCGAGGCGATTCGCCTTCCACCCAGTAGGCCGGCACATGGCCACCTTCTGTCGCTTCCGCGACGAACCCCGGGAAATGCCCTCGGCACAGCAGATTCATCGCATTGCGCGACACCGGCCACGAGATTAAGTCGTCTGCAAAAGTGGGTTCCGCGGACGGCAACGTCGCATTAAGGTGGACCTCGACGTCTTCCGCGCCTCCGTTTGTGAATGTCAGTTGCGCCGCAAGTACATTGTCCCACGTGATCCATTTCGTCCCGGACACGGCAATACTGCCCTCGGAGCCAGACGTACGGACGTGACTTGGGCGAAACACGGCATCCTGGGGTGCGATGGGCGCGTCATTCACGTGGATCTCGAGATCGAAGCCGATGCCCCAGGAGGTTATCAGGTAGTAGTTCACGTCTTTGGCTGGGAACGCCCATCCCCCCGGATGGCCGGCCCATAGGCAGGTCCCACTACACGCCATGGGCACATGCGCAAGGTAAGGACGCTCAAGGAGCGCTTCCACGTCGGGGCTGTTGAAGATGCGCCCGCCCGCGCCCACCTCGAATTTCTTTTCTTGCCCTTCGGCACTGAAATACGCAGCGACGGCTAGCGCCGCCAAGCACACGCTGATGGAACGTACCCCCCGCATATGAGACGCTCTCCCCCTGTCCACGTTAGGAATCGGAAAAACAAATCGCGACGCTTCGCGCCCCAATGCGGAGCGGAAACGCCGCGGCGTCATGGACGGACACGCTACCGGATGTCGGCGTCAAGCCATTTGAGAAGGGCCATTACACCTCGGGCCTTTTTCAACATGGTGGCTTTGAGGCCGAGTTCTCGGAGCTTCTCTTTGGCTTCGTGGCGGGACTTCGCGACGACCACGCCGCCGACGAACGATTTTTCCTCGTCGCCTTCGGCGCGAATCGCGTGATACTCGAAGGTAGGCATACACAAACCTCCACCGGACTCTACTTCGATTCTACCACGCGCAAGGCGCAATACAAAGGAAAACCGAAACGGAGGACGGGCTTTCAATTCACCTCTTGCGCGACCCAACGCGGCGGGTTAGAAGACCAGCCCTCCGAAGAGACACCAACACGGATTGCACTCTCTCATGGATTCAGACGGGGTCAAGAGTCGAAATCAACTTCCTTCGGTGGCCAGAAGCCGCCATCAAGGGCCTGCAACACGCTGATCGTTCGTTCGGTCATCGGCCATTTCCCGGGATACTTGATGAACTCGACATGGCCGTCCATGTACAGCACGTTTGCGCCCAGGGGGAGATGATGACCCACCCGTTCGATGAGGACGGGAATGTCCGCTTGGGTGGTTACGCTTGCGTTCTTGTCGTTGGTAATCTTCACTTCCACGCCTTCTTTCAGGCGGTAGACGGTGCCAGAGCCGATTCCTGCCGCGTGCGCGGCTGACGTCAGATTGTCTTCGAACTCACCACCCGACGCAGTCGTCGCGCGATATGCTTCTGCGAATGCTTCGACATCATCATCGCTCATGACGGCATATCCCAAATAGAAGTAACACTGGTCGTCCAACATCTCTTCGGGATTCTTGGTATCGGTGCTTTCCATTGAATCCGAGTCACTTGGACAGTTCATAAGGAGAGTTTCCGTTAGGAACTCGGGATAAATAGGACTCTTTGAAACGGCGCTCGTGTTCGCGAACATAAGCTTCCCTGGCTCTGACGAAAGCACGGGATAGTATTCGCCTTTGCTTTCGTTGGCAAACATCTTCATTACCAGGCCAAGCTGCTTGAGGTTGTTCTGGCAAGAAGCGCGACGGGCGGCCTCTCGTGCGCGGGCCATGGCGGGCAACGTGATCGCCCCCATCAGCGGGATCAGGAGCACGCAGAGGGCAAGGTTGATGCCGCTCAGAATTATCCCGGCGATGGCAAGCCCCTCTCCTCGTACCGCAGGCCGCGCCTT
>JBAZRU010000096.1:0-14541 GCA_041662805.1 Candidatus Hydrogenedentales bacterium
GCTACGGTCTGCCATTGAACAGCAGTTGGCGGCTGACCTATCCCATGCCGATGCCCAACAGGCAAATTCCTTGGCTGCTCTAGACCAAATTGCCACCGTGGTCATTCCGAATCAAGCGGACCGAATCGTCAACGCATTTCTTGAGGGGTGACGATGTCCATCGATCAGATGAAAAGAGTCTCGATTGCGTGCCCGCGAAGCGCTGCGTCCCGTCTAAACAAGGTGCTTCACAGTCTCGGCACGGTGGAACTTGTGGATACGCTCACCGCCCACGGTTTGTCGGACGATGCGGTCCTCAAGCAGCACGAAACCTCCACCAAAGACTGCGACCTGCAACTGGGCAAGATTGCCGCCATACTGGCTCTCCTCGACGAATTCGTTCCGGAGAAAAAAGGCTTCATTGAGGGCCTGACCCCATTGCCGATGCTCATCGAGCCGGCCGAACTCGACCATGCCATCAATGCGCTCGATCTGGAGGCCATCCACAAAGAGGCGTGCGAGCTCGAAGAAGCCTATAAGCGGACACAACGCAGGGAAGCAGAGCTTCGGTCGCAAGTCGAGAGTCTGATTCCCTTTGCCGATTTGCCGTTTCAAATCGCCGATTTGGCGCGCCCCAAACGTGTGCGTCTGATCTACGGCTCCATTCAGACGATGGCGCTGGAATCCTTGCAGACAAATGACGATCTGAAGGCCTTCGCTGTGTGGGAGACCGTTTTGTGCGGGACCGCGTCCCGCAAAGACTCCCCCGCCGCGCCACCGCAGCCGGTTCGCAAAGGACGCACGTGCATAGTCGTGGCGTGCCTCTTGTCCAATGAGGAGACTGTGCGCCGGAATCTCGCGGAGTGTGGATTCGAAGAAACCGCCCTTCCCGCCGTGCACGGAAAAGTGCGCGACCGCATACGGGAACTGACCGCCGACTTGTCGGCTAGCGAAGAGAATGTCGAGGCTACGCGTGTGCGCGTCGAGGAAATGGCCAAACATCGGCGTGCGCTTCAAGTGCTTCATGCCTATTGGGACAGTGTTCGTCGCCGCGCTGTCGCGGCCGGCGCATGCGCCGACAGCCGTTGGGTCCATGTTGTGACCGGCTTCACCCGATCCGCCGACTTGCCCAAGCTCGAACAAGTGCTGGGGGGGAAGCTCCCCGAAGCCTCGTTAATTGTCGAGGATCCATCCCCCGGCGACGTTGTGCCTGTAAGCATCACCTTGCCGCCCATGATTCGTCCCATCCGGATGCTCATCGATCTCTTCGGCTTTCCAGCCTACGACGAGTTCGATCCCTCTCCGTTCATCATCCTTCCCTTTCTGCTCTTCTTCGGGATCTGCTTCGGCGACGTCGGCTATGGACTTATGCTTATCGCGTTGGGAGCCTTTATCGCCTACAAGGCGCGTGCGTATGACTCGCTCTACAATTTCGCGAAGCTTCTGCTCTATGCGGGCATCTTCACCACGGTCTGCGGCGTCCTGCTTGGCTCCTGGTTCGGCGACTTGTACTCGCCGAAATATCTTGGTGAAGGCAATGTCATTCTGAAAATCAAAGAATTGACAATGGTCCTCGATCCCCTCCAAGAGCCGGTCGTTATGTTGGTTATCGCGCTGTTCATCGGCGTACTCACTCAAATGTTCGGCATCGTCTTGAAAATGCACGGCGCGCTCCTAAAGGGAGACAAGGCCACGGCCTTATTCGACGGCCTACTATGGATTATCGCGTTGCCCGGACTGGTGATGCTGATTGCCGCTTTCATGGCCCCTTTGCCGCCCATCGTGCCTAAGATCGGGGCCATCCTGTTTCTTGGAGCCGCAACCGGGCTCATATTGACGCAAGGCCGCGGAGAGACCGGAATCGTTGGACGCGCTATCACCGGCCTCGTCAGTATTTACGGCATCCTCGGTAGTTATGGCTGCGCGGCCTTTATTGGAGATACCCTTTCATACTGCCGTCTGCTGGCCCTCGGGCTTACGACAAGCATCGTCGCCATGTGCGTCAATATGGTCGGCGATATTGTCCGCGACGTTCCTGTCGTGGGGACATTCCTCTTTCTCGCAGTTCTTGTCTTCGGACATCTATTCAACTTTGCTATCAGTCTGCTCGGGGCCTTCGTGCACTCGATGCGGCTTATTCTCGTGGAAATGTTCGGACGCTTTTACTCGGGTGGAACCAAGCCCTTCCGTCCGATGGGTTTCGACTCGCCTGCCTACCAAATGCAGGTGCTGAATCCCAAGACAAGGGGCTGAGTTCATACAAATGCGAAGCAATAACTGGCCAAACGGAGCCGGCTAGGAGGAGTTGACCATGGACTACCAAATGTCGATCGAATTGTCGCGCGGACTTGCGCTTGCCGGTGCCGCCTTTGCCTTTGGATTGGGGGGCTGCGGCTCGGCAAAAGGCATCTGTGTTGCCTCGCAGCAAGCCACAGGCGTCCTGAGCGAGAAACCCGATCTCTTCGGCAAGCTTCTGATCATGGTTGCCCTTCCCGGAACGCAGGGATTCTACGGGTTTATCATCGCCATCATGATGGCCATACAGACTGGACTCATGGGCGGCAATATGCATATCGCTCCAAGCACGGGGATAGCCTTGCTGTTTGTCGGCATTCTCGCCGGTCTTGTCCAATATGCCAGTGCGGTCAATCAAGGGCGGGCTTCCGCGGCGGGTATCGCCCTCACGGGACGTCACCCCGACAAATCCGGGCAGGCCCTTCTGTTTCCGGCGCTTGTAGAGACGTACGCCGTTGTGGCGCTGCTTGCATCGATACTGCTCATCATGTGGTTGACAAACACGAGCGCGGGCACACCCGAAGCCCCCGTGAATGTCCTTGAATACCTCCAAACCGGGGCACAAGTAGTGGCCGCGCCCGCGCAACAGTAGGACCTCACGCCGTGACTTTCACCAATATAGAGACTTCCGTGCTGGAGACGGCTCGCCACGAATCCGAGAAGATCGTCAAGGCGGCTGAGCAGGCGGCCCGTGACCGCACGACCCACGAAGTCGATGCCTATCGGCGCGAGGTGGAGCAACAGCAGCAGCAAGCCATACGTGCCGCCGAAGAAGGCGCCGCGCGGCGTCTGCTCCAAGCCAAGGGCGTTCATGCGAAGCAATTACTCGAACATCGCAACGCGTTGCTCGCGCGCGTATTCAAAGAGGCGCGCAAGCGAATCCTCGAACTGCCGGCGGACAAGTATGCGGCCGTCATGACGCGCCGATTGACCCGCACCACGGGATCGGACGGAGGCCGCATTCGGATTCATCCGCAGGAGAAAGCGGTATTCGAGCGTATTCTGCTGTCGTGGAATGCGCCCCGGCCTGTCGACGGCCGCGTGACTATCGATGAAAACAATCCATTGCAGGAGCGAGGAGGGTTCATCTTTGTAGGCACGGCTTATGAGGTTGACCAAACGCTAGACGCGATCCTGAACGATATGGAATACGCACTGGCGCCCGAAATTGGAGCGGAGATGTTCCATGGATAACGTGGCGCAGAAGCCGTGATAGCCATTACGTCACATCAAGCCGCGTGGGGCTTTGCTTGCGGGAGGATTGCCGTCCTGGAGGGCAAGCTCCTGTCTCATGACTTCTTCGTGGGGCTGCTTTCACAAGTCCGCATTGAGGACATGCTGCGTCAGCTTCAAGATACGCCCTTACGCGACCACGTTACCTCGGGGGCGGCCTGGAACGATTGGAGCGGGATCATCGACGCCTATTTTCACGACGAGGTCGTGTCCATTCGCCACGACTGCCCGAGCCCGGAAATCGCCAACCTCTTCCTTTTGCAGCGCGACTACCTAAACCTGAAGCGGGCTGTTGTCCGCCGCGCCGATTTCCCTTTTGCACCCGGCGCCGTGACCGCGCAAGAACTCGCGCAAATTGCCGCGGGCGACTTGGGCCGCGTCGAATCGCCGACCAAGGAATCCGTCGAGGCCGTGTGGAAGCGGGCGCAAGACGACGATTTCGACTCTCAACTCGACCTGCTTATGGACGGCGTGTTTCTCCGCCATCTCCTCGCGCTCGCCGATGCAACCGGCGTGGAACTCGTCATCGCATGTGTTCGCGAGTACGTCCTTGTCCGCGCCATGCTCGCCTTGTGGCGCGGCCTTGAGCAAGGAATGACCCCATCCGAATTCGAGCGATGCGTGCTGCCGCTCGATGGCGTCGGGGAAACCCTTCAACGGCTGCTCCAGGCAGGGCCCGTGGAGAATTGGCCGGCCGCCTTGCCGGTCGACATCGCGAAGCGGTTGAGACAGGCGCTGGAAATGCCCAAGGCCGAACGCATCCAGCACTTCGATTTGATCTCCTCCAACGCACTGACCGAGTTGGCGGGCAGCGGCCGCTACCAAGTAGCCGGTCCCGAACGCGTCTTCTCTTATTTCAGCGCGTTGGAAGCGGACGTGTATAACCTGAAGCTGGCGGTCTGCGGTCGATTGAGCCGAATCAACAGCGCTTTGCTCCGCCGGCGATTGCGAGTGAGTCATGGCTAAAGCAATTGCATTGGGCGAAAAGCACTTGATACTTGGGTTCAAGGGCGTGGGCTTCGAGGTCGTCGCCTGCAAGGATGGGGCGGCGCTGCTGCACGAGTTGGGCGCGCTCTCGCGCGACCCCGAGGTGGCCCTCGTCATCGTCACCGAGAGCATGGCCGAGGAAGCGCCGCAGGCATTGGATATGTTTCGCGAGCGAAGCAAGGCCATCCTTACGGTGATCCCCACGCACGAAGGCAGCAAGCACACTAACTTCAATGAGATGAAGAAGGCCGTAGAAAAGTCCATCGGCGTGGACATCTTGGGCAAGGATTGAAAATTCGAGCGAGAACGCTTGTGGAGCGATTGGAGCAAGTAGGGCAATGACGGTAGCGACAGACGTCGATCAAGGTGTGGTCGTCAAGGTATCCGGTCCGTTGGTGGTCGCCAAGGGACTCGGAAGCGCGCGCATGTACGAAATGGTGCGCGTGGGGGAGCCACGGCTCTTTGGCGAGATCATCGAAATACGCGGCGACGAATTTTCGATCCAGGTCTACGAAGAGACCGAAGGCATCGGGCCGGGACAACCCGTGTTCCGAACGGGAGAGGCCCTCAGTGTCGAGCTTGGGCCCGGCCTCATCAAGTCCATCTATGATGGTGTGCAGCGTCCGTTGGATAAACTGCAGCAGGACTTCGGCGATTTCATCGTGCGTGGCGCCGAGCGCCCCGCGCTTGACCGCGCTGCCCAGTGGAAGTTCGAGCCTGTCGCCAAAGCCGGCGACAAGGTGGCTCCGGGCGACGTGCTTGGTACAGTCGTCGAGAGCAAGCTCGTCATCCACAAGATCATGGTGCCCCCGGGCGTTTCCGGCTCCATTACGAGAATCTTGCCGGTGACCGGCAATGTCGATACCGAGGTTGCATCGATCGAAACAACGACAGGCCCGCGGCCCGTTACCATGGTGCAACGGTGGCCTGTGCGGCATGCCCGACCTGTGGCCCACAAGCTGCAGCCGAGCGAACCTCTTGTTACTGGCCAGCGCGTGATCGACATGTTCTTTCCCTTGGCGCAAGGCGGCACGGCGTGCGTGCCCGGTCCCTTCGGCAGTGGAAAGACCGTCGTTCAGCACCAGCTCGCGAAGTGGTCCAACGCTCGCATTATCGTGTATGTCGGGTGCGGCGAACGCGGCAACGAAATGACCGACGTGCTTATGGAGTTCCCGCACCTCAAGGATCCCGAGTCCGGCGAACCGCTCATGGAACGCACCGTGCTCATTGCCAATACGTCCAACATGCCCGTGGCTGCGCGCGAAGCCAGCGTGTTCACCGGCATCACGATTGCCGAGTATTTCCGCGACATGGGCTACTCCGTGGCCCTCATGGCCGACTCCACAAGCCGTTGGGCAGAGGCCATGCGCGAAATCTCCGGACGCCTTGAAGAAATGCCCGGCGAAGAGGGCTATCCCGCATATCTCAGTTCGCGCATCGCCAGCTTCTACGAACGTTCCGGCAATGTCGTCTGCATCGGTTCCGACAATCGCGCAGGCTCGCTTTCGCTCATCGGAGCCGTCTCGCCTCCCGGAGGCGACCTCTCCGAGCCGGTCGTTCAGGCAACGCTGCGCGTCGTAAAGGTGTTCTGGGGACTCGACGACAAACTTGCGTTCGCGCGTCACTTCCCGGCGATCAACTGGCTCACTTCCTATTCGCTCTATCAGGACACCATAGACGCCTATGCCAACGAAAAGGTCGACGCCTCCTGGGAAAGCGTGCGCAAGCAGGCCATGGCCATACTCCAACGCGAAGCCGAACTCGAAGAGCTCGTCCGTCTCGTCGGTATCGACGCGCTTGCGGTAGAAGACCGCCTATTGATGCAGGCCGCCAAGATGATTCGCGAGGACTTCCTGCACCAAAACGCGTTCGACGAGCGCGACAGTTACACGTCGTTACAGAAGCAATTGCGGATACTGCAACTCATTCAGCATTACTACAAAGTTGCGCGAGCCGCCCTCAAGGAAGGCGCCGCGCTAAACGCTCTACTCGCTTTGAAGTCTTTGGACGATGTCGCCCGCGCGAAACTAATTCCAGAAGACAAGCTCGAGGACTTTGCCGCGCTCGAAGCGAAGATCGCCGAAGAGACTAGATCATTACCCAAGGTCTGATGATTTTGGATTTTAGATTTTGGATTTTGGATTGAAGAGAACCACCATATGACTGAGGAGCAATTCAAGGAACGCACTCGGAAACTTGCTCTCAGGATCATAGCGTTAGTTGAATCGCTGGGAAAGACGGGATCTGCCGGCGCTATTGGCAGGCAGATAGTCCGATCCGGCACATCGATCGGGGCCAATTATCGAGCCGCTTGCCGCGCCAAGAGTCGCGCAGACATTGTTGCCAAGCTGGCGATTGTGGAAGAAGAAGCAGATGAGACCGTTTACTGGTTGGAACTTTTGGTTGAGTCGAGACTAGTGCCCGAAAAGAGGCTGAAGCCATTGATTGACGAAACAAATGAGATTCTTGCCATGACCGTAGCATCAATTAAGACACTGAAGCGGAAGCCGTGATCATAAGTGGCCGATTCTTCAATCCAAAATCTAAAATCTAAAATCTAAAATAGTTTGGGAGTTTCGCCTTGGTTACCAGAGAATATCGCACAGTCCGGCAAGTCATCGGCCCGTTAATCCTCGTCGAGGGGGTTGAGGGGATTACGTACGGCGAACTTACTGACATCAAGCTGGACGACGGCAGCGTTCGTCGAGGCCGCGTGCTGGAAGTCAACGGCGACAAAGCCATGGTGCAGGTGTTCGAAGGCACCAGCGGCCTGTCTCCGAAAGAAGTGCGCGTGAAATTCCTCGGCAAAGGCATCGAGCTCGGAATGTCGCCGGATATGCTTGGCCGTGTCTTCGACGGCTTCGGGCGCCCCATTGACGATGGCCCTGCCATCATCCCCGAGAAGTGGCTGAACATCAACGGCAGCCCCATGAATCCCTATGCGCGCGACTATCCAAACGAGTTCATCCAGACTGGCGTCTCGACCATCGACTTGCTCAACACGCTCGTTCGTGGTCAGAAGCTGCCGATCTTCTCCGCGTCCGGCTTGCCCCATTCCCGTTTGGCCGCACAGATCGCTCGCCAGGCCACCACGCTGAAGAGCGGCGAGAAGTTTGCCGTTATCTTCGCGGCCATGGGCATCACATTCGAAGAGTCCGAGTTCTTTATCGCGGACTTCCGCCGCACGGGAGCCATCGAACGCGCCGTCCTCTTCATGAACCTTGCGGATGACCCTCCCATCGAACGCATCGCCGTTCCCCGCATGGCGCTTACGGCCGCCGAGTATCTTGCCTACGAGAAAGGCATGCACGTGCTGGTTATCCTCACGGACCTGACCAACTACTGCGATGCCTTGCGCGAGATCTCCGCTGCCCGCAAGGAAGTCCCCGGCCGCCGCGGCTATCCCGGCTACCTCTATACCGACTTATCGACCTTATACGAACGAGCAGGGCGCATTAAAGGCAAAGGCGGATCAATCACGCAAATTCCGGTGTTGACCATGCCCGAAGACGACAAGACGCACCCCATCCCCGACCTTACCGGATACATCACGGAGGGCCAGGTAATCCTGAGCCGCCCGATACACACCCAGGGCATCTACCCGCCGGTGGATGTCCTTCCGTCCCTGTCGCGTCTGAAGGACAAGGGCATCGGAAACGGCAAGACGCGTGAAGACCACGCGGACGTGATGAACCAGTTGTACTCGGCTTACGCCCGCGGCAAGAACGCCAAAGAGCTGGCTGTTGTGCTGGGCGAATCCGCCTTGAGTGAAACGGACCTGCTGTTCGTGAAGTTCGCCGATGAGTTCGAAGCAAAATTCGTGACCCAAGGCGAAGACGAAAACAGAACCATCGAGGAGAGCCTATCGATAGGATGGGATCTCCTTGCCTTGCTGCCGCGTGGCGAACTCAAGCGCATTCGCGATGCGTGGATCGAGAAGTATCACCCCCACGCAAAGACCGCAAGCGCATAGGCATGGATGTGCTAGAGTATTTCTTGGTTCAATATTTGGAATGTGAGACGTAAGAGATCATGGCTACTCGCTTGGCGGTGAACCCGACCCGAATGGAGCTGCTACGGTTGCGGCGCCGGCTCGTCGTGGCCATTCGTGGACACAAACTCCTGAAGGACAAGCTCGATGGGCTTATGAAAGAGTTCATGCAACTCGCCAAGGCCTACAAGGAGGCCCGGCTTGGCGTCGATGCCGAACTGCCCCAAGTTCTGAAGCTCTTCGTGCTGGCGGAAGTGACTTCGTCGCGTCTTGTTATCGAGGACGCCCTCGAGCGCACGCGGCAAGAACTCGAGATTGCGCAAAAGTCCCGCCGTATCATGAGCGTCGTCATTCCGCATCTTGAAGTGACATTCGGAAAATCGACCGGGGGATACTCGCGCATTCATACGCCTCTGGAATTGGATACCGCAATTGACGATCTGAAGCAATTCTTGCCCAGCCTGCTAAAGATGGCGGAGCTCGAACAGACCGTGCGCCTGTTGTGCGAAGAAATCGAAAAGACCCGCCGGCGCGTGAATGCCCTTGAACACACGTTCATTCCGCGCATGTCGGATACCATCAAGTACATCAAGAGCAAGTTGGATGAGATGGAGCGGTCGAATACGAGCCGCTTGATGAAGATCAAAGAACAACGGCTCGCGCAAGGTGGATGACGAAACCGCATGATTAAACACCTTCGCGTACTTGTCGTCGACGACGATCCCGAGATCCCCGAGCTCCTGGGGAGTTACCTGGAGTCCCGAGGGTATGCGGTCCGCACGTGCTCCAACGGAGACGACGCCGTCGCCGCGCTTCGCGAAAGCGAATTCGACTTGCTTGTCAGCGATATCAACATGTCCGGGATGAACGGATTCGAATTGCTCCGCGTCACGCGCGCGACCTATCCCCGGATCGGCATCGTTCTTATGACGGCCTACGATGGCGCCCACCCGATACAAGAGGCCCTGAAGGCCGGCGCGGACGGCTACATCCCGAAACCGTTTAGCCTGCGAAAGTTCTCCCGCATCTTCGAGCAAGCCTACTGGCAAGCCCTCTCTCGCGAAGACTGGTGGGAAGACGTCAACGCCCCCGACGTGCCCTAGCCGTAATCCGTCTCAGGAACCGTTGTTCTCCGCGATGTAGACCGCGGGATCGATTCGCACGAAATGGTGCAGCACGAGTTCCGCCAAGAGACCGAGGCTCACCGTGAGCGTCCCCGTGGAGCACACAACCATTCCCGCCGCGCACAGCCCCGCCCCCGCCGCTTGCGACCACGCAAACCACGAGACGATGCCTATCAGAATAGCCAACGCCCCTGCAATGAACTGCCAGAATCCAAGCTTCCCGAAGAAGTGCGCCGGAGCCTGGGAGTGTCGTCGCAAGAACCACATCGTCAAGACGTCGATGGCTCCGCGCGAAAACCGCTCGAATCCATACTTCGATATCCCATACTGACGGCGGTGGTGTTCAACCGGAATTTCGCCCACGCGATAATTTAACGTGTGCGCCATGACGGGGATCAGGCGGTGCATTTCTCCATAAACTTGAATGCGCTTCACCACGTCCGCGCGAAATACCTTGAACCCGCAATTCACGTCGTGCAGCGGCACATCGAAGAGCCACGACACAAACCGATTGTAGATGTGCGACGGAAAGGTCTTGTGCCATGGATCGTGGCGCACGGCCTTCCATCCGCACACGACGTCGTACCCCTCTTCCAGTTTCGCGATGAACCGCGGAATCTCTTTGGGTTCATCCTGCAGGTCCGAATCCATGGTGAACACCAGGTCGCCGTCCACATGCGCGAACCCCGCCGCCAGCGCAGCCGACTTCCCAAAATTGCCCCGCAAACGGAGAATCTCGATGGACGGGTACTTCTCGCGCAACGCGCACATCGTGTCGTACGAACCGTCTCGGCTGCCGTCGTCGACAAACAGAATCCGATGCTCGTGCGGCTGCACAAACTCCGTGATGCCCGCGACCAACGGCTCTAGTGTTTCCCGTTCATTATATACCGGTATGACGAATGTGATTTTCATAGGCTCATTTGCCCCCCGCGCATTCTAGCGCATTTTCACGTTTGATACATACGCGTCGGTTCATGTTCGTTGTCCAGTGAAAATGCGCTCGACAGAGTGCCATAGGTATGAAAAGTCAAAAACTCTGGCATGGCAGTTGTTGCTCACGCATGACAACTCAGAACCCCGCGATACCTTGCCTTTTTCCTGATCGTCTGCTACCCTTGTTTCAAAGTGAGGAGTCTTGTCTACTCTCGCGAGTCGTCAAACTCAGACCGTACGCCCCAATGGGCGAGCTTCAGCCATGTCGCCAATCGTGTTCCAGCAGGAACATCTTGCCGGGCGTAGATGTTTACTCTCTGGCTCTTAGTTGCCTGCTCGGGTCGTTCCCTGTGTCGTCGCAAGTACTTATTTCGTAAGAGCATATAATGTATTGAGGGAGGCGAAAGGATGTCGACGGAAATCGCGCCAGCAGAGCAGGCACATTCCGAGGAGAAGCAAATCTCCAGCGGCAATGGCCACAAGAGGCAATTCAAGAAAACCAAGAAGCGCGTGCTCACCAAACGCGCCGTGATGTGGCTGGGGCAGACCTGCAACCTCAGGTGCTATTTCTGCTATTTTCTCAATCGTATCGATAACGCCCATCATCCGGAACACCCGTTCATGGACATCGAAAAAGCGAAGTCGATGTGCACGATTCTTCATGACTTCTATGGGTGTACGGCCATCGACATTCAGGGCGGCGAGCCGACGATCTATCCGCAAATTCTTGAACTGATCTCCCATTGCCGCAAGATAGGATTGATTCCCACGCTCATTACCAACGGGCTACACCTCGCAAAGCCCGGCAACCTGGAGAAGTTCCGCGACGCAGGCGTCCGCGATTTCTTGTGCAGTTTGCACGGCATCGGCGATATTCACGACGAAGTCGTATGCAAGAAGGGCGCATACGAAAAGATCACCACCTCCATCGGGCTCATGAAAGATCTGGGCATCCCTTTCCGATTCAACTGCACAATGTCCAAACCCGTCACGCCGATTCTTCCGCAGATCGCGCAGAAGGCAATCGACTACGGCGCGAATGCAGTCAATTACCTCGCCTTCAATCCATTTGAAGATCAGGAAACCGGCATCCGCACCCACGACAATGTCGCCCGCTACTCCGATATCAAGCCCTATCTGACCGAAGCGATGGACATGCTGGAAGCAGCGGGCATCGAGTGCAACGTGCGATACCTGCCGCTGTGCTTCGCCGAAAAGCGCCATCGCAAGAACTTCTACAACTTTCAGCAGCTCTCCTATGACCACCACGAGTGGGACTATCAAAGCTGGATGTGGACCGGACAACAGCCGCAACGCATGAAAGAAGGCGGCCTCGTCCCTGCATTCCGCATGGGCCCGAAAGACCGCCGCATCATGTTGTCCGCGCATTCTATTAGAGATTGGGCCGCCCAGCACCCCGTGCTTGCCCGTTTCGGATTCGGAGGTCAGCACGTCCTGGCTCGCATCGAACAGGCCGTTCGCGGAAAAGAAACCATGTATCGCGAGGAAGCGATCATCCGCGCTAAGCACGACGCCGGTTACCAATACCATACCGCCTGTGAACAGTGCTCCGCGCGCGACATCTGCGACGGGTTCCACGGTGACTACGCCAATCTGTTCGGCATGGACGAGGCTAAGCCCATCACCGATATCCCCCGCACCAGCGACCCCACGCTCTTCATCAAAGAGCAAGACAAAGTCGTTGAAGTCGAGGACGAGGCTTGGGCGCTGTAGCTGCACGTTAATGAGCGGTTTTCTACGAGGGCAACGCAGTGCGTTGCCCTCGGTTCTTTCTTGCCCGAATAGAAGAATTGATGTGACGCCGGACACATCAATTGCGGCGGAATTCGAGATTGCCGCGCCGAAAGCCCCTTAAGTCATTGTGGGGCAATAGGTAATCTGCTTTTTCGGCTTCGTGGAAAAGTGCGCATACTCTCCGATAGAGAGTAACGGGTTGTCCACCCACTGCACGAATCGCGGGAACTTTTCCCGTCGCATCCGTGTTCATTACCCAAAGCATGTTGTCCGGGCTATAAACTTTTCTTTCAGAAGATTCGTCCTATTGGCGAGTGCTGCAAGCAGGGTGCAAGACGCAACTCTTAGCCCGGTGAAGGGATTAACGAAGTTTCATGAGGCCACTGGTGATTTTTGATTTCGGGGACTCCGGCATTCGTGCCGAGCTTATATATATGAACAAACACAAGAAAACAGAGCAGCGGCGGCACCAACGACGGCGAGTCGGTGTGTGCGCATGGCTGCAATTCAACGGCGACGACGCGACGCGCGGCATGGTGTCCGTGGATATGGCGCCGGAAGGCGCCCAATTCAGCAGCATCAACCCCGTGAACGTCGGCGAGCGCGTACTGGTGCGCCTTCAACTTGGGCCTTCGCACCCGATTGTCGAGTGTAAAGGGACGGTATGCTGGGCGGCTCCAATGCCGAACCGGTTGCACCACTTCGGTGTGCGCTTTCTGGACTTGCGCGATGACGAGCGGGCCAGCATTGAAGGCTTCTTGCACCGCCCCAGCGCGCGGCCAACGCTCGCCGCCGTCTAAGACTACGCTTTCTCCCTCAGGGCGCTTCACGCGCCCATCGATCCCCAACCCACAGGTCAAGGGCTCCCGCTCCCCCCGGGAGTCCTTGGTCTATTGGGGAGAGGTGGATGCTCCTGATGCGGAAATTAGGTGCAGCACTCTCGCCTTCATGTCGATTGCCAATTTGTCGGTAGGGTCGATCGCAATCGACTCGTTGAGCAATGCGAGCCCTTCCTCAAAGCGCTCTCGCTTGACGCACAGGCGAATCAGGTTGTAGCGCACGAGCCGGTACGTGGGGTCGATCTCCATCGCCTGCTCAAACCATCCGAATGCCTCCGTATCCAGCCCGCATTCCGCGGCCGCGCACGCCAGGTTGTTGAGCAAATCCTTGCTCTCGCGCGCCCACGTCGCTGCGCCTGCATACGCCCATCGCGCCCTGACTTGGTCCCCGTTCGCGCATGCCGCGCGACCCAAGGAAAAGTAGTAATCGAAGTGAATCTGCTCCGATGTCCAATCGCCGGGGAAACGCTCCGAATCGATTCCTCGCCATGTATACCGGCCCCAATCGTCTCGCATCGAAGTCGCTTCGCCTTTGCGAACCATGCGATAGAGGATCCCTGCGTCCTTGGCATCCCATCCGCTTGCTCTCCGCTTGATGGACGTGTAGACAGGCCGATCGACATGGTTCAAGTACCACTCGAAGACGACTTGCTCGTCCGATTCCGTGGGGATTCGCGCCATCCCTTTGCGAAGCTCCTCCGGCACGGGGCGCAACGTCTCCTCCGTGGGATATCCGTAGAGATTCGCGATCAGCACGTCCTTCCGTATGCCCTCCACAATCTGCAAGTAGGCCACGGGAAATATCATGTGGTCCCCATCCGCGAAATAAACCGCATTCGGATCCATTGTGTTGAGTATGTTCACGGCATGATCCCGCGCCAGCAAAAAATCGCTCTTGTCGTTCTCGGCATAATGCGCCGCCAATGGGCCGCCCCCGGCTGCCGCGATCAAAATGGCGGCGGCAATACCATTCCAAGGACGGGCCTTGACGAGACCCCCGACCCAATCGATGCCCGCAGCGATGAAGACCGCCGCGATCAAGTAGGCCGGAATCCAATACGTCGTGTTTAGCCAGATGTCCTTGCGTTCCAACGCGAAGTTGGGAATCACAATGCACCCTATGCTCAGCACGGCGAATTGCGCGAACAACATTGACCAGCCTTGCTGCCTGCGCACGGCAAGCGCAACCACGCCAAGGAGCGCGAGCCACCCGAAGACGGGCGTAAACTGGGAAAGATAGGTGTGGCCATACACGGCAAGCTGTTCGCCGAACTTAGCCATCGAACGCGGATTGTCCGTGATGATGAACCGGAACTGCGCGCGCGTGACGACGTCCCAGAATTGCCCGAGCGTTTCCGGGTCTCCCCAATTCATGGGTGGGTGAGCCATCGCACGAATCGGC
>JBAZRU010000097.1:0-14509 GCA_041662805.1 Candidatus Hydrogenedentales bacterium
GGGTCTATCGTCAACGTCGAATTGCCGGGCACGGGGTCGTGTCCGCCGCAACACGCGTGTTGCTCGCTCATGCATTTCTCCCAGATACCCCCTGGCTATGGAACGTCGCGCACCGCTTCCCGCTACAGCATGCAACAAAAGGGGTGGCAAGTGCATTCCGGGCCGTCCGGAGACCACGCCACAACAAGACGCAGAAGAAGAAAGAGAGCGCACATGTGTGCGATGGAAACAGTCGGATTCTCGTGTCATGGCGGGGGCTTCTCCTTGGTTGTGTACAGGAGTCCGCGTCCAGTTCTTTGTGGGGGGGTACACCCGTGCGTGTTTTGACGATTCAAGGGGTAAAGAATTCTGGTTTTTGGATTGGGTCCAAGATGTTGCGTACATGGGTCCGTATCCCAATCTCCGTAGGGGGTGCACCCTTGCACACTTTTGACGATTCAAGGGGGGAGGGAGAGTTTTCGATTTTCGATTTCCGTTCTGGATTTGGGAGCAAGATGGTGAAGCCGCATGATGGAGTCTCCTCGTTTGTTGCGCAGGGGGTTGCGACCATTTCTCTGCAGGGGGGTGGCCCATGCAATTTGACGATTCAAGGGGGGGGGTCTCTCGGCTAACCTCGGGCGTCGCGAGTCCGGCGTCCGGTCGAAGATCACCTCCCCGCCCACGGGAAAATATCCCCCTATATATACGGGGAGTTTGTTGCACTGCCGCGCCGGGGTCGGTGGACTGGGTGGACTGGGTGGACTGGGTGGACTGCGAGAATGCCTCTGAGTTTCTCACCCGAACTTTCCTGTTCAGTTGCGCCGCAGTCGCCGAGCGCGGCGCGGGGTAAGCTGCAGACAGCGAGCAACTCGGAGGTCTTGGGTAAACACGTCGGCGATCGCTTACGCGCGCCAGCCTCGGCGAAGCAGGGCAACCGAGTTGCGTTGGGAGTCGCGTCCCATTCTCTGTAGGGGATGCAACCGTGAAATCTGACTATTCATGCGAGGGGACCGGCGCGGGGCTGAGGTCTGGGGGGCCGGGTCCCGTCCGGGGCCTTCGGGAGTGCATAGGCATGGTTCGCACCTCCAATGGTCCTGCCAATATATAAGAGCGAGGCCGTTGTGCTGGGAGGTGGCGGAATGTGCGAAAAGGAGACCTCCGGTCGCAAGAGTGGCGCGGTCCGCAGACCACGCCACAGCAAGGATACGATGCCTGAGATGGATGCGCGGACACTTAGGGTTAACGACGCGGGAATCTCGACACATCGACGCGGTTAAACGCTCTGACTGCGAGGGCGAGGTAGGCTACGTCGAACGCAAGGAGCAGAAGCGAAACAGCGAAGACAGCGAGTGTGAAAGACCTATTCGACCACAGCAACACAGAATGCGCCAGGATGAATGCCGGCACGGCACTCAACAGATAGCAGAAAAGGAAACAGGTCACTGCGAGGAATTCTGTCCACGACTCGGAGGAATCTGTGCGTTTCTCTTTCGGGGAATGTGGGAACCAAAAGCCGACCAGGTTAACCAAGGTGGACGTCAACAGGCAGACTGGAACCGCCAGAAGGAGAGACAGCAGGAAGGCCGACCATGAGGCGACTGCGAAGGCAATCAGGCCTTGAAGCACGCTGAAGACCACAACGCCCGCGAGGGTAGTGACGGCAATTCCTGCGAGCACTGCTCGCAGACCCGGGACCGGAAGCAGTTTGAGATGTCCCATCCTGTGGAAATCGCCACGGAAATCGTTGGTGAATCCCGCAGCGACCAACCCCGTGAGGGCAGTCGCCCCTAAGCCCAACGGCATGGCGATGGAGTGGCTTTCGGCCCACCTGTGCCGATAGTAAGCGAGCACTATGAAAGCAGCGGGAACGATGCAGCACGTGACAACAATTCGCCAGACATGTTCCCGTAGAAAACAGGTGGCATGCCGCCAGGTGAGCGATTGCGCCCCGCTCCATGTGGGGAAGTCGGGCAATCGAGGCCACGGTGCGCGTTCGCGGATGCGTGGATCCGGCAGTGCCTGCACCACGTCTTCGAGTTCGGCTTCTTTCGTAGGCAGATACAGGGCTTCCAGAGATCTATCCGTAAGAGGGTAGACGCTCGCGGTGAGTAGTGAGTTGATGCCCATGCAGAGAATTGTCCAGAAGAGCAATTCCGTGGCGGTGTGCGCATGCATGAGCTGCGCGTAGGGATAGAGCGCCAAAGTCGCCGCGTGTACAAAAGGTTGTTGCTCGAACGCGTGCAGCGCACTCACGATTCCGTCCGTAAGGCCTGTGACACGGGTAGCCTTCCATGTTTGCCAACCGGAAACAACCGTACCCGCCAACGCGAACAGGACGAGTCCATAGTAGAGCTTATTGAAGTAGCGGTCCAGGCAAGACGGAGAGAGTGAGCCTTTTCTCGAACAATGGACGATCAACTGTAATTGACCACAGAGCTCCAGCATTGAGAAGTATGCATATAGGGTCAGGCACATGCCTATAGAGAAACCTGTTCCGATACCTGCAGCAAGCAGGATCCAAAGCGGCGACAGGATGAGCAGAAACCTCAACTGTCTTGATATGTGGCTGTGAAGGAGGACCTGCCTGCGGGCGTACGGGGCGCACAGAAAGAGCGGAGAATCGTGCTGGAAGAACAACACCAGATAGACCGATGCGGGAAAGAACGTGCTGCCCAAGCACGAGACAAGAAGAATGGGCAAGCCAATCGCGGCGAAAGGGCGCGCGATTTCACTCAGGTAGCCGTAGACGAAACAGAGAACGCCTGCCGCTACCAATGCGGCGACCAAAAAGGCCCCCACCCATTGCGATGGCTTGCGGAATCCCCTGAGTATGCGACGAAGATGCGCAGTGAAGAACAGCCACCGAAGCATCAGCAATCCGCGTGGCAACAGCCTCATGGGGAAATCTCCGCGCGCGGGTCGAGGCGCGCGAACTGCTGGGTGGCGAGGATGGTAAACACAATGGCAAGAAGTGCAAAGCCCGTGGCGAGAGTGGCGGCGGTGACATTGATTGAATGGTCTGAGGCGCGCCATGCGTAGAAGGCCGTTGAGGCGACGAGCAAGACGGACCATCCGAGCGTGAATAAGTGGATGAACAAGGAAATGACACGGCGCGTGAAGTCCAGCGCATCCATCGTGGGTGAGACAGACCTGAGGGCGGGGGCAAACAGGTGGACCATCAACCTTCGCGTATTCTCTGCGAAAAAGGCGAAGGGAAGAACGAGGAGCGCGGGTGGAACTAACCATGCGTCCCCGAATACTACGGCTGAGGCCACGACGACCCACGCGGAGACCCACAGCATCACGAGCGTCGGCGCGAGCGCGTTGGCGGAAAGGACTGCCAATGGCGACGAAGGCAACGTCTTCAGGAGAGGAAACTGCGCGCGTATCGAACCTGTGGCATTACCGATCATTGCACTAATTTCCACAGAGGACCAGACTGACAAGGCCGCAACAAAAAAGGCAGCGTCTTCCTTCTCAATTAGTCCCAGGAGCTTAAGAGCATAGAACATGATCCAGAAGCCAACGGGCAGCAAGAGAATTGTCTTGCCTGCACGTCGTGCCGCTACGGTCAATTGTTGCCATACAATGGCTCCGAAGCAACCGCGCATCGGGCCGAAGGGCAGCGCGAACAGCCGTGTCGCGCGCCGGCGGCGTGGAGAGAGTGCCTTAACTTCTCCGCTAGTCAACTGTAGGAGGGCTTCTTGTCGTTGCACCCCTGCTTCGATGGCGGCTTCCCGGTAGTCGGCGTTGAGTAGTAGGATAAGCGCGGCGGCGATAACGTTCATCGCAATGGCGAGAGCGACCCATCCTGCTGCGCCGGCGATAAGGTGTTCCGCCGTCATTATCCGAAAGAACGGCTCGAAGACAAGCGCGGCGTGGCGCAGACCGGGCGTCGCCATCAGTTGCGTGAACGGCATGGTGAAGTCCGTTGTCTCCAAGGCTCTGAGACTCTTTTGGGTATAGGCCTTCCAGATTCCCATGAGAATCGGATAGATCATCACGGCGACCGTCGTGATTGGCAGCAGCACTTTTGATACGCGCAACAGTATCAGCGCAAAGACCGCAGCCCCCATACGGTTGCCCTTGTCTTGGAGCGAGAGGTCGAGCAGGCCGAGGAAGCAGAGCGAGAACCACATGAACATCGCGAAGAGCAGGAAGCCGACAGCCGTAGCCAGCATCGCGCCGGAGAACTGCGAGAGGATCGGCGTTACGAAGACGGCGGCGATCGTTGCACCCTTGAGCGCGGCGACAAAGGTGTGGCCTAAGATTTGCCGCAGGGTGTAGGGGCCGGAAAACACCCAATACGTCTCCGTGCGCCCCATGCCGAGATTGATTCCCACCGGAAGCCATAGCCAGAGTCCGAGGAAGAAGACGTACATGATGCAAATTGCGATGGCGTGACTTTGCGCTTGCGTGAACCCCGTTCCCTCGAAAACCCACTCGCCTGCCGTCAAATAGAGCGCCGCGTACGCCGCGATGAAAAGCAGTCCGAGAATCGCGAACCAAATGACATTGACGCCGCGCGCGGCTCGGCGCCAAACATACCGAAAGCCTGCGCGTTGCTGCATGCGCCACAGGAGCGTGAGGGCTGGGGGGACGCCGTACATGGGGCTTACCGCGTGCCTTGCGGCGGGACGGCGTTGTCGGCGGTGGCTCGGAGAAAGGCTTCTTCGAGGGAGGCTTCGCCGTCGAAGGATTTGTATTTGTCGCGGGCCTCGTCGAGCGAGCCGAAGAAGACGGATTGGCCTTCCTGCAGGATGAGCAGGTGGGTGCAGACGTCTTCGACGATGTCGAGGAGGTGCGAACTGAGGATGATGGCCGCGCCGTTGGCGGCGTGTTCCTTGAGGGTATCTTTCGCGGTGCGGATGCCGCGCGGGTCGATGCCGGTGAGCGGTTCGTCGAGGAGGATGGCCTTGGGGTCGTGGAGGTAGGCGCAGCAGAGGGAAAGGCGTTGCTTCATGCCACGCGAGAGTTCGGACGTGAGCGTGTTGCGCAGATCGGCCAATTCGAATTGTTCGAGGAGGGCTTCGCCTTTGGGCTCGTAGTTGCGCACGTCGTAGGCAGCGGCGATGTAGCGCAGGTGTTCCCACACGGTAAGCAAGTCGAAGAGCATGGGTTCGTCGGGCACGAAGGCGAGCAGGCGCTTGGCTTGGATGGGTTGCCGGATGACGTGGAAGCCGCCGATGGAAAGCTCTTCGTGCGCGCCGGGGAGTATCCCGGAGAGGACTTGCAGCGTGGTGGTCTTGCCGGCGCCGTTGGGTCCGACTAGGCCGAGGACTTGCCCCGGCTCGACGGTGAAAGACAGACCGGCGACGGCGATCTTGCCGCCGTAGGACTTGTGGAGGTCTCGAACGCGGATCACTGCATAATCTCCTTCCAGCGTGCTTCGTCCTGTTATGTTAGATGGGTACTGTAATGAAATGGATTATCCGTGCATGCCTGCGCGGAAATCAAAACTTGAAGCACGTCCGCGTGGGCAGTCCGTAGATTGTAGGGAGGCATTTCGCCGATTGAACACTCGTGCATGCTCAAGGTCACCGTCGTGAGTCATCTTGGATGTGGCTTTTTCGTAGGCGCGGCAAGTGGGGACAGTCCCGTCTCCGTCCGCGGCATCCTCGCTAGCTTGACGGAGCCTCTTGCGTCCATACAGGACGCTCTATGGGGGGTAGACTTCACCAGGGGTAACGATTCGCGTTTGAGACGCGAATCGTCACCCCTGGCTGGAGAATTACGCGCCTACAGCGCTGGAGAGTTGCTCGCTTCACAGCGCTGGAGAGTTGCTCGCTTGCAGCGCCGGAGATTTGCTCGCTTCACAGCGCTGGGGGATTACGCGCTTGCAGCGCTGGAGGATTGCGCGCTTGCAGCGCTGGAGGGTTGCTCGCTTAACATCGCTGGAGAGTTGCTCGCTTCACAGCGCTGGAGAGTTGCTCGCTTCACAGCGCTGGAGAGTTGCTCGCTTGCAGCGCTGGAGAGTTGCCGGCTCTGACCTCGTTCATCGCCGCTATCGTGCGATTGCCGCTTGTGTCCGTCTCTGTTTTCCGCCGCGTGTCCTTGCGCTTCTTACGAATTGGCTGATTCATGGATTATGATTTACTTCACTAACTTGACCGCGTGGAGAAGGAGAACCCGAAGGAGTGCGATGTATGGCTCGTTCAAATCTGGTCGCTCTTGGGCTTTTGTCTGCCTTCTTGTCGAGTGCGTTTGCCGAGCCTATCGAGCAAGCGCAACGGAACGCGGTGCAGGCACAGGAATGCCTGGTGCGCAGCAACCGCGTACTCCAGGCTTACCTCAAACGACGCGACACCGTGACGGGGCTATTGCCTCGACGCGGCGGAGAGAACGCGTGGTACGTGCGCGATTCCGCGGCCGACCTCTTTCCGTTTCTAATCATGGCCGCGTATTTCACCGATCGGCACGTCTATGAGCATGACATGCAGGACATCTTTCGGAACGAGATCCGTCATTCCACTCGCATTGGCAGTCTTTCCGACAACGTGCTTCCAGGCGGAGGATTCGAGAGCGCTGAGCCCAAGCAGGCGGATATCGTTTTCGGCTCCGCCGAATACGTGAAGGATGGACTGTTGCCGTTGGTGGAATTGCTGGGGCATCAGGGGTGGTATGACCGGATGCGGAGCATTTGCGATGACCTGATCGCTCAAGCTCCCTATGAGACGCCGTTTGGAAGAGTCCCGTCGAACAGCGCGGAAATCAACGGTGAGTTTCTACAGGCGCTTTCGCGTCTTGCGTTCGAAACGCACGACCCACGCTACATCGACCAGGGCGTGGCCATCACGCGGTTCTATTTTAACGAGGTGATTCCGAAGTCGAACGGATTGCCGGCACACCTGTGGGATTTCGAACAGGGGAAGCCCGCCTCCGAGCGGTTCGTTCTCTCGGACCATGGCAACGAGATTGCGGCGGGGCTGTCGGAGTTCGTCATGTTTCTCAAGGAGACCAAGCATCCCGCCTTCGGGGAATGCAAGGATTCGCTTGTAGAATTGATTGACGTGCTGCTGGGCTGCGGACTGAATGAGGACGGCGTTTGGTACGTGTCCGTATCGCTTGCCGATCGAAGGCCGGCCGACGCGCGTCATGCCCATTGCTGGGGGTATCTGTTCAACGCGGTGTACACGACCTATTTGATCACGGGGGAACAGCGGTTTCTTGACGCGACCACCCGTGCCATGAAGTCCGTTACGGAGAAGCCCACCTATCTCGACGACCCGGCGGGCAGCGGGCGCAACTACAAATCCAATGCCTACTCCGACGCGATTGAGAGCGCCATTGTCTTTATCAACCGCCTGCCCGACGAGCGGATGGCGCCGGTCCTGGACGAGTGTGTCGCGCGATTTCTGGCGCGGCAGCGCGAGGACGGCATCATCGAAGATTGGTATGGCGATGGGAACTACGTCCGGACTGCGCTGATGTTTGCGCTGATGAAGTCGCAAGGCGCGTGGCTGGAGCCGTGGCGCCCAGATGTGCGCCTAGGTGCGGTGAAGACGGACAAGGGGATCCTGCTTACGCTCGAAGCGGAACAGGAGTGGTCCGGGCGTGTTCGGTTTGACATCCCGCGCCACGAGGCGAATTTCAATCTTTCCGTGAACTACACCCGTCTCAACGAATGGCCCGAATGGTTCACTGTCGAGCAGGACAGACTGTACAAGGTCTCGGTTGATGGGGCAGAGACGCTGCGATCCGGCTCGGAACTTGTCCAAGGGCTTGAAGTGCACGTCGTGCCAAACCAACTCGTGCAGGTGGGCGTCGCTGCCGTGGTGGGTCCGCCTTACGGAACCCAAGCAGTGCTGGAGTGACACAGAATCCGATCAGTAGGAAGCCTCGTCGGCGGTGGACGGGTCTGTTGTTCGAGGGGACTATCCCGGCATGTCGGCGGAGAAGTCGAAGTTCTTAAACGCGGCGGCGGCGATGGGGACCAGGACCGCGACGGATATCCAGAGTCCGAGCGCTGCGCCGAGTTGGGCGGCCCAGGGCGAGTGCCCAATCAAGGCCCATGCGATAGCGCCGACGACAAGGCCCGCAGCCAGGCAGGCCATGAATATCGCGCCGACGATGAGCAAGCAGATCATTTGTTTCCCGGCGGCGACGATGTCGCCGGATTGGCCATACGTGACGCGCGCGGGGAGAAGCAGAAACCCAAGGTTTTGCGCGAGGGCAAGCACGCAGTTCAGGGGCGGCGCGAGGATGAGCACCGAGAGCAAGAACATGGGTCTTTCAAATCCTACAACGACCGCGAGCGAGATGCTCAGGTGGATGTAGGTGAATTGGACGATTGGGGCAAAGGACTCGCCGAGGACAATCGCCGCGGGCTGGGCCGGCATGGCTTTCAGGGTTTCCATGAAATCGAGGTCGCCGCGGAAACTGCGCTGGACGATCACCGAGTAGAGGAGCGTGATATAGAGGGCAATGCCGGTGATTGCCGCGACGCCTGCGTTGCCTGCTTCGCCGAGGCCGGCTACTTGGATGCCGAATCCGGTAGCCAAGGAAAGGATGGGAAGCAGCAGCATGGTGGTGGGAAAGGACCGAAGGGACCCGGTGGTCTGCCGCCACGCAACAGGGCCAGCGCCTCGCAGGCGCGGGAAATCGGGCAGAGAACGGATGCGGCCCCATTGTTTTGCTTTTGGCGCGAAGAACTGGCCGCGCCGCATTTGTTCCAGGCGGGCGTAGCGGCGCTGCGCGCCTGCCAACTCCGACTCCATGAAATCGGCGTCGAGGAGGATGATGCTCGCGACGAGGGCGAGGTTGATGGACCCGGCAATGGCGAGCCAATAGAGGGCGTCGGGCACGAGGCGATCGGATACAAAGAGATTTCCGTAGGCTTGGAACGGCCAGCTAAGGGTGGTTACGAGCGGATCGTGGCGAAGGCTCTTGAGGGCTTCGACCGCGTTGGTTTCGAAGTCGCCGCCGATACGAATGAAGAATCCGTGGACGGCAAGTATGATTGCAACGCCGATCCCTACGCGTATGGCAATGGCCAGGGTGCGGCTGATCGGTAGTCCAATGCGCCATCGTGTGCGCGCGCCGCGCTGCTCGATGGTCTTCAGGAGCATCGTGTAGGCCAGCGGGAAGACGCGAATGAAATGAAGCACCAGGAATGCGGCAGCGAAACTCGTGAGCCACGACGCCACGATTCGGGAAGCGAATATGGAGACCATAATCGCGAAGGCGACGCTGCTGAACGCGCTTGATGCCAGTTTGTACGCGAGGATCTGCCGTCTCGCGAAGGGTCCCGCGAAGAGGATGTCGGTTTCGACGGGACGGAACAGGAGCGATGACATATCGCCCGGAACCATAAGGGCCAGCAGCGCGACGAGGGCCATGATGATTGCGACGACATCGCGGATGATACCGAGTGAAGTGGCGATAGAGTCCGACATGCCAGGCGCGGAGAATGCGAAGAGGACCTGCACGATCCACATCGCCATCATGAGGCACCAGAACACGAGCATGATGGCTCCCGCGGGGCGGCGGACCTGTTTCAGCAGCCAGCGAACGCGACCGCGGAGTTCGAGGCGCCAGAGGAGAAATAGTGTGCAGAAGACTCTCATTTCGCAGGGGCTGCCGGGGAGGACATAGGCGTGCAATTGGTTTCGACGAGGACGGCGCCGGTCCAGAGCTTTGGGCCGTCTACTCGTTTGTGGACGCCGCGCAGGCATGTGCCTTGCGTGAAGGGCGCGATGCCTATGGCCCAATCCTCTTCGTATTTCGCGAGGAACTGGAAGGTTTCGTCGGCTTTGAGGAGTAGTTCGGGCTCACCGTAGCAGCCAAACCACCACGCGCCGTTGAAGTATGCAACAGTTTGAATGCCCTTTTCGGTGTGTCCGCTGGCGATGATGTGGCGTTTGACGAACGTGAAGTTTGCGTCGTATTCGTAGACGTAATTCTCGGCATATCCGGTGGGGAGTCCGCCGACAATGTAGAAATGGCCGTTGCGGAATTCCATGCCGCCGGCACCGTGAACGACTTCGGGCACGGCATGCTTGGAGAGGAGCGAGAGGTCGTTTGCGTCGTAGACGTAGACCCACGAATCCGCCTTGCCGGGTTCTTCGTTGAAGAGCTTCAGGTTCACGGCCGCGTAGAGCTTGCCGTCGTGGTATGCGAGATCGCCGTGGTGGGTGGGGACGTTGATGGCTTTCAGCAACTGGCCCTTTGCGTCTGTTTTCACGAGATCGACGGTGAACGACCAGAAGATTGCGGCGGGGTTGCCATCGGCGCTGTCGGTCACGACGCCTTGGAGATGCCCACCGTATTGACCCGGACAGTCGATTCGTTCCGCCGCGCATGCGGACAGTGAAACAATGGCGATGGCAAGGCAGAGGCACGCTACTCGGGCCATTTCTCGACTACTCCTTGGGGTCGATTTGTTCCATTGAAGGCAACGGTGGTGGTCCGTTTCCCTTTGATGTGGCGTTGATGAAGGCTTCTTCGAGGCTGGTTTCGCCTTGGTTCGTGCGGAACCGATCGCGCGCTTCGTCGAGCGTGCCGAGAAAGAGGCATTGTCCAACGTGGAGGATCAACAGGTCGGTGCAGAGATCCTCGACGATATCGAGCAGGTGCGAACTCAACACGATGGCCGCGCCGTTTGCGGCTTGCTCGCGTATGCTTTGCTTGGTGGTGCGAATGCCGAGCGGGTCGATGCCCGTCATGGGTTCGTCCAGCAGGACGACCTTGGGATTGTGGAGGTAGGCGCAGCACAACGCCATCTTCTGCCGCATGCCGCGCGAGAGTTCTCCGCCCATCTTGTCGCGCTGCTCAGTGAGCTCGAAGCGATCCAGGAGGGCGGCAGCTTTGTCCGCGAAGTCTTTGATTCCGTAAGCGCTTGCGGTATAGCGCATGTGCTCCCAAACGGTGAGCACGTCGAAGGCCTTGGGGTCGTCGGGCACGTACGCGATGCGGAGCTTTGCATCGACGGGATTGGACTGGACGTCGAAGCCGTCGATGGCGATGCTGCCTTGCGAGGGGGGGATCACGCCGCACATGGCGCGGAGGGTGGTGGTTTTGCCTGCGCCGTTCGGGCCGACCATGCCAAGGATTTGTCCCGGGCCGACGGTGAAGCTCAAGCCGGATACGGCGACTTTGGCGTCATAGGCTTTGTGGAAATCGCTTACATGCACCACGGAGAAAGCCCCCTTGTCTGTTGGCCATTTTCAGCGCCCTCGTGCGCGAGATTCCAGCCGATTGAGTGTAGTCGTACGCGGGTAGGGAAATCCATTGGAGGAATTTTCGATTTTCGATTTTGGATTAAAGAGGAATGAACGAGATGGACGAAGTCGACAGGCCGGACTTGTCGAACAAGTTGAAGATGCAATGGCGAGTTTGCGTTGGGGGTACGGCGTGTATACGATCCGCGGCTGTTGCCGCTGCAAGGCACTGGAGTACGGTTGGTAAATATGGAGAAGGCACGGTCATGTCAGTTTCTATGGAGACCCCTTTGATTGTTCCCGCGGGAGGGGGCAAGGCTCTGAATGTGTTGGCGTCCAAGGTCTATTGCAAGGCGGTGGGTAGCGAGACGGGAGGGGCGTTCAGCTTCTTTCACATCGTGGAGGCGCCGCATGCGGGACCGCCCTTGCACATTCACACGCGCGAAGACGAGACCTTTTACGTGTTGTCGGGAAAGGTGAGCGTGCAGGTCAAGGACCAAGTCACCCCTGCGCCGCCGGGGACGTTTGCGAGTTTCCCGCGAGGCGTTCCGCATGCCTATAAGAACATTGGCGACACGGAGGCCGAACTGCTTGTTATGGTGACGCCCTCGGGGTTTGAGCACTTCTTCGAGGCGCTCCACGAAGGGGCAAAGCTGGGTCCGTTGGATCCGCCGAAGTTGATTGAGATTGGGGGGCGGTTCGGCCTGGAGTTTGTCGGGCCCCCGATTGCGGAGGATTAGTCTGCTGGCTGACTAAACGGATTTTCCGGGGATGGCGTCTTATCGGAGGCATTGACCTTTCGAGGCCGTGCTTCTAGGATGACGTTTGAGGGAGGGAATCCGTGTGAACCAGAGAGGGCGAAGTATCCCGATTCAGTTCGATCCCAGGAGCGTTCAGCGCCCGGCTGGACGGCTCCTGGTTTACTATTTCCTCGTGTCTTTGCTGTCGGGGCCACTCTTCCCGTTCGTGTTTGTGCCGCTGCTTTTTCGCTATGAGACGCTGCGGTACCGATTCGACGAGGAAGGCGTTTCGGCGAAGTGGGGTTTCCTGTTCCGGCGCGAAATCAATCTGACGTACCGGCGTTTGCAGGACATCCATCTGTCCAAGAATTTGGTGCAACGCTGGCTGGGGCTTGCGACGGTGCATTTGCAGACGGCATCCGGGAGCGCCACACCGGAATTGAGCATCGAGGGCGTGCTGGAAGCCGAAGAGCTTCGCGACTATCTCTACTCCAAGATGCGTGGCGGCAGGGACGAGGAACATTTGCCCGCGCCGGGTGCATCCCCCGCGGTTGCCGGTGGCGACGAGGCGCTCGCGCTGCTGCATGAAATTCGCGACTTGTTGCGCGGCATGAATGCGGATCGGGGTTGGAAATGAACACGGACCCGCTTATTCGGCGTCGACTGGATTCGGGTCTTTGGGCCGTCTTTTCGGAATTGCTGCGTGTGCCGATGGAACCGCCAGCCCTTCCGACGCGGCCAGGCGAACGGCTCGAAGCGTTTCATCCCGCGCCGGGATATCTCCGCTATTCGTTGCTTGGCCTTCGGCTCCTTTGCGCGTTTCTCTTCTTGTTGGCGCTTGCGGGGAGCGCGGCGCTGGCCGCAAACGAACCCGAAGCGGGAATCATCATCGGGGCCTTGGCCTTGACGGCGATACTGGGCTTGTATTTCGTCGGCTACTTGTTCACCTATATCGAGTATTGCACGACGTGGTACGTGATGACCGGGCGGAGCGTGCGGTTGCGCACGGGCGTGTGGATTGTGCGCGAGACGACCATCACGTTCGAGAACGTGCAGAATGTTTCGGTCAACCAGGGACCATTACAACGTCTGTTTGGCATTGCCGATGTACGTCTCGACACGGCAGGCGGCGGGGGCGCGACGGCAACGAAAGGCTCGCAAGGGGAGATCCCCTTTGCGGCAAACATGCACCAAGGTCTCATTCGCGGCGTCGACAATGCGCAAGCGATTCGCGACCTCATCGTGAAGCGGATGAAGGGGTCGCGATCCGCGGGCCTGGGCGACGAGCGGCACGCTGGGCGCGGGAACGCGCGGGCGTGGTCGCCGGAGCATGTGGGCGCGTTGCGCGAAATCCGCGAGGCGCTCAAGGAACTCTCGCAGAGCCGCTAGAAGCGCGCTATTCCATCCGTTCGCCGGTCTTGGGCGAGTTCCACGGAGTCGGCCAGACAAAAGGGATGGGGCTCTCTACGCGGGCGCGGAGAATCGTGAGTGAGCCATTCACCGCGGCAATGCGTGGGCGAGGTCCTGAGCGCAAGACGATGCCGGGTGGCGCATCGGGGATAGCTTCTTCAACGCTTGCACGCACGACAAATATGGATTTCCCTCGATGGCGAAAGCGTGCACACGCGTAGGGCTGGGCTGCGCGAATCAGCCGGTCGATGTCGGCGGCGGACCAATTCCAGTCGAAGGTGAGTTGCTCATCGGATAGCCAGCCTGCGTGCGTTGCTTCGGAAGCGGCTTGGGGGAGGGCCTGATCCAGCGATTCCAGCATGCGCGCCACATGCGTCTCGGCGAGCTGGCAAGCGTTTCGGAGGAGGTCGTTTCCTGAATCACGCAGACCCACGGGATGGCGAAACTGGGCGATGACGGGCCCGGTGTCGACGCCTTCATCCATCCAATGAAACGTGACGCCGGATTCGGTGTCGCCAAAGAGAATGACGTGCGCGAAGGGATTGGGTCCGCGAAACCGTGGCAGCAGCGAAGGATGAACGTTGACGCAGCCAAGCTTGGGGACGCGGAGGATGCTTGGTTTGAGGATGCGGTCAAAACCGCCGGAGAGCAAGAGGTCGATGTCGTGCCGCGCCAGCAGGCCGGCTTCTTGGTCATCCATGCGGTCGAGCCACACGACGGGGGTACGCACGCGTGCCGGATCGTGCAAGGTTTCCTGAGTACGAAGGTAGAGGCGCTTGGCTAGACCGGCTTGCCGTCCGTTCCATAGACGCGCCGCCACTATGTGGGGGGAGGCGGCAAGGCCACGGACGAGGGCATCCGCCATTGGACCACGCCCTGCTATCGCGATACGCATGGATCGCAGGCACTCCGGTTGCTAAGGAGAAGCCATCGGACGGCCCGGCAATCACGGGCCGTCGATGGCTTCGCACCAAATTCGGTTATCGGACTCAGTCTTGATAGCCGAAAAACAACCAGAGAATCCAATTTAGGACAGACCAAATTGCGATCATCGTGTCGCCGGTATTTCGGCGGATGACAGCGGCTTGCCGCGGCAGATGCGACGACGGAATCGACTTGCGGTATCTCACGATAATCCCTCCAATCTTCTTTTCTTTGCCCATCACCGGGATTTGTTCGGGCTACTCGGACCAGCCAAAGAGCAACCAAAAGATCCAGTTA